>NZ_JBEXCV010000273.1:0-6425 GCF_040605455.1 Embleya sp. NPDC005575
GAGCGGCTCCGGCGGGATCCGACCCGGGACGGCGGTGCCCACGGTCGGGGCGGTGCGCCCACGTGGGCATGTGGCCCGTGGACGGGGTCGGCGACGCACGCAGGCCCTCGCTCAGGTACCCGGGCGGGTCGGCCGGGGTGAGGATCCGCACCCGGCACATCGGGTGCGGCGCGGTCCCGGGCCCCGGATCGCTGCGGTGGTCGCGCAACCGGGCTCAGAGCCGGATCAGGCCCGCTTCCGTCGGCCGGAAGCCGCACGCGTCGACGTAGAACCGGCGCAGGCCGTCCTCGAAATCGACGTGCAGCCATTCGCACTTCGCGGCCCGGCCTCGCGCACCGCCGGCGCGATCAACTCCGCCCCGATCCCGCTCCGGCGATTTCGCCGGGCCACCACGGTATCCAGGACGAACGCGTGAACTCCCCCGTCCCAGGCCACGTTGACGAAGCCGACGAGGTGATCTCCTGCCATGCGCACACCCAGCCCAGGCTGTGCCGATGCAACTGGGATCGCCAGTCGATCGGCAGCGGCGGGTGCTCGAATCCCTCGGCGTGCAGCGCGTTGACGGCGGAGTTGTCGAAGTCGCCCCGCCATTCGAAGGTGACCGTCATGAGGCAATCGTAAGAAGCGCGGGGGTCGCTGCTCATGGAACGGGTCGGGCGGGCTACTCGGCGGTGCCCTCGGCGAAGAGCATCCGCAGCGGCAGCGCGGTCTTGCGGATTTCCCGGGCCCGGCGGTACTCGGCGGATTCGTACCATCGGGTGATGTGCGCCAGGTCCGGGAATTCGATCACGATCAACCGCGAGGAGGCCCAGATGCCCTCCTGGGCATGGGGAGTTCCGTCGCGCACCAGGTATCGACCGCCGTGCAGGCGGACCGATTCCGCCGCCGCTGCCTGGTACTCGCGGGCGACGTCCTCGTCCAGAACCGCGGCGTCGACGATCACGTAAGCAGGCATGCGCATCCTCCGAGGGCGAACCGGCCCGTGGGACCGAAAGCGTGCCGGGCCGTGGTCGGACCGGCGGGACCATGATCGACTCGGCACGCTTCGGCGCCCGCCGAACGATCGGCGATCGATCGCCGACCCCGGAGGGCGGGTCCGCCGACGTGTGCACGGCCGCGGTGCCGTGTTCGTTCGGCATGCGTCAACGAAGTCGGGTCCGATCGACGTCGATCGATGCGAGTGTGCCGGTGGAGAGTTGAGCCGGCCGGCAGCGAAGTCCCGGGCGGCTCCCCGACCGCCGGGGCGTGCCGGTCCCGCCGATCGACACGACCGTCTCGCACTTCGCCGGGTGGCGCGAGTACGCCGTGCCGAGTCGCGAAGCGGTCACCGTGGTGGACACCGCACTCGCCCCCGATCGAGGACCACTTGGGCGCGCTGGGCGGCACCGGTCCGACCGAGCCCTCCTGCGCGGTGGCGACATCGGCAGGATGCCGTCCGTCTGGACGGCTGACCACGGCGGCCGTCGCGGGTGGGACCGATCCACGACGGCCCCCGACCGGCCCGGCGTGTCGAGCCGTACCCAAACCGGGTCACCGCGCGGGTGGGGCTCGTCGCCCGGAATCCTCGGACGGTCATCGAACCGCCGGTCGCGGGATCGGTAGACCTCCGCTCAGCGCCATGCGCCGGGCAGATCCAGTACGGCCTTGCCCTGGACTCGGCGCGACAAGAGCGCCTCGGCGGCGAGTTCGGCCTGTTCCCACGGACCACGCCAACCGATCTGCGCGGTCAGCCGCCCGGACTCCAACAGCCGGAGCAGGATCGCGAGATCGTCGGCGAAGGGCGTCGCGACGTTGAAGTTCTCCAGTCGTCCCCGCGCCGACTTGGCACCCGCCACCTCGAAGTCGATCGTGGTCGGTTGCCGGGCCGCCCGGCCGATCGCCTGGACCACCCCGTCGGCCTCCAACCGGTAGAACGCCTCAGCAAGTTGCGGCCCGCCGACGTTGTCGAGCACGCCGTACACGGGCGCGGACAGCGCACCGGGACCGAGCACGGTCTCTGCGGCGCCCAGTTCGCGCAGACCTTCCGCGCGCTCCGGCGAACCGACTGAGGCGATCACGTGTGCGCCCGCGAGCGCGGCGAGTTGAACGGCGAACCGGCCGACACCGCCGGAGGCGCCGGTGACCAGGACCCGGCGCCCGAGCACCGAACCCAGCCGGCGCACAGCCTGGAGGGCGGTGACACCGGCGACCGGAAGGGTGGCCGCGACACCCAGGTCGACCGCCTCGGGCACCACGGCCAGGTTCGAGGTCTCCGCGGCGCGCAGTTCGGCCCACGCGCCGTCCCAGCCGAAGGTGACCACCCGGGCACCCGGCTGCGGCCCGGAGCCGTCGGCCGCGGCTCGGGTGACGATCCCCGCGGCATCCCAGCCGGGCACGTGTCCGGTCGGCTCGCCGGTCGGTCGATAGGCGATCTCACCGAAGTTGAGCGAGAACGCGGCGACCGCGACCAGTACTTGGGAGTCCCGCGGTCGCGGGTCGGGCGCATCCGCCCGGTGCAGGCCCTGCGGACCGTGGATCAGTGCTCGCATGTGTGCTTCCTGTGTGCTTTCCGATCAGTCCCCGGGGCACACGATGCGCCCCGGGAGACGGGGTGGACGCCGACCACCGGAGCCGGGGTCGACGAGGCGCACTCAGCGCTCGGCGTCGGGTGCGTCGGGTGCGTCGAGCGTCGGGTAATCGGTGTACCCCTGGTGATCGCCACCGTAGAAGGTAGCCTTGTCGGCCGTGTTGTATGGTCCGCCCGCCCGCACCCGCGCGACCAGGTCGGGGTTGGCCAGCCACATCTCGGCCAGCGCGACCGCGTCCGCAACGCCGTCGGCCAGCGCTTCCGCGCCGATCTCGGGCGAACTCGGAAAGGACTCGGGCGTCGGGTGCGCGCACACGATCAGCACGCCCGGCCAGGCGGCGCGGATCACCCGGGTGACGTCGCGGGTGAGGATCTCGAACACGTGCAGGTAGGCCAACGGCGTGGGTGCGAGGGCGCGCACGAGCGCGGTGTACAGCTCGGCGGGGTCGCTCTCGCTGATCCCGTTGAAGGTGATGCCGGGCGACAGCCGGACACCGACCCGCTCCGGCCCGATCGCCTGTGCGACGGCCCCGACCACCTCCAGGGTGAGCCGGATCCGGCCCGCGATCGACCCGCCGTACGCGTCGGTGCGCCGGTTGGAGCCGTCGGCCAGGAACTGCTGTAGCAGGAATCCGTTGGCCGCGTGCAGTTCGACGCCGTCGAAACCGGCCTCGATCGCGTTGCGCGCGGCGCTCACGAAGTCGTTGACGGCATCCCGGATGTCCCGGAGGGTCATCTCGCGCGGCGTCGGGTGGTCCAGCATGCCATCCGGGGTGAACATCTGCTCACCCGAGGCGATCGGCGACGGCCCGACCGGGTGCGCGCCGTCCGAGTACAGGCTCGGGTGTCCGATCCGGCCGCAGTGCACCAGTTGCGCGACGATCCGACCGCCTTGGGCGTGCACCGCCTCGGTGACCGCACGCCAGGCCGCGACCTGCGCGTCGGTGTGCAGGCCCGGGGTCAGCACATAACCCTGGCCGAGTTCGCTGACCTGCGTCGCCTCGCCGATGATCAGACCCGCCGACGCGCGCTGCGCGTAGTACTCGGGGGCCGACTCCGAGACCAGGCCCGAGTCGTCCGCGCGGTTGCGGGTCATCGGCGCCATCACGAGTCGATTCGGCAGTTCCAGTTTGCCGACGGTCAGGGGTTCGAAAAATCCGGGCACCGGGGCACTCCTCCGTGCGGACACCCCCGCCGCGGACGCGGCGGAGGCACCCCTCAACACTCGTCGGCCGGCGCGGGCGGAACAACGCCGGATCACAGAAGGAAACCTGCGCCGCGCTAAACGATCCGCGCCGGATCAGCGACGCCGACGCGGCCGGGGCATCGGGCCCTCCCGCTTGAGCGTCTCGACGATCGGCGTGGTCTCCACGTTCGTGATGCCCTCGACCGAGCCCAGCGAACGGGCGATGAAGTCGTACAGGTCGGCGGTGTCCCGACACAGCACACTCAGAAGGAAGTTCGAGCTTCCGGTGACCACGGCAGCGAACACCACGCGGGCATCGGCCGCCACCACCTCGGCGACCACGTCCAGGGCGGACGGCCGCACGTTCATCCACAGGAACGCGGGCAGGCCGTAGCCCAGGTTCACCGGATCCGTCTCCACCTCGAAGAACAACACGCCCGCACTGCGCAGCAGTTCCACCCGCCGGCGCGCCGCCGACTCCGAGGTGCCGCAGGCCCGGGCCAGCTCCGCGTACGAGGCGCGACCGTCCTCGGACAGGGCCGCGAACAACTCCCGGTCACCGTCCACCCATGCGGGCACCGGCGCGTCCCAGGACGCCTTCGGCGCGGTCCGGATCAGTGCTTCGGCCTGGTCCGCGGTCAGCCCGATGTTCTGCGCCTGCCAACAACTCATCGGCCCACCCACGACCACGCGCAGCGTGCAGTGCATCTCCAGCGCGATCACCCCCGCCACTCGGCCCAGTTGCCGGGACAGGTCGTCGCCCGGGTACTCGGGGCCCTTCGGCCGGGTCACGCACAACACGTCGGTCCCGGCCGCCAGCACGTGCACCCAGGAGACGTCCGGCCGCCGGCCCAGGCCCTGCGCGACCGCGTCCACCGCGCCCGGCGCGCACCGCACTCGCAGCACCCACGACGTCTGACCGGTGCGGCGCAGGTCGGTGACCGGCACCACCCGGATGGCATCGTTCGCGCGCATCCGGCGGTAGTGCCGCAGCACGGTCGCGTCGGAGACGCCCAGCACCTCGGCGATCCGCGCGAAGGGCACCCGGCCGTCGATGTCGAGTGCGTGCACGATGCCCAGGTCGACCGCGTCGAAATTGATTGATCCCACCGCACGGAGCCTATCCGTAACAGGAATCCGCCACATGGAGGCGTTTTCCTCGACCAGATTCCACGCATGGACGACCGTTTCCGTCAGCGGGGCGCGCGGACGGCGGCCCGCGTCGCCAGGGTTTCGGCCCGACTCGTCCCGTCCGACTCATGCGGCTCATGCGGCTCATGCAGCTCATTCGATCCATCGAATTCATCGATCCATCCGGTTCTTCCGGGCTCATCCGGGCTCATCCGGCATGCCCGGTTCATTCGAACAAGGAGTCATCGTGCGCAAGTGGGGACCGCTCTTGGCGATCTGTCTCGGATCGTTCATGCTGCTCGTCGACGTCACGATCGTCATCGTCGCCATGCCGGACATGAGTACCGACCTGGGCTCCTCGTACACCGACCTGCAGTGGGTGCTGAACGCCTACTCGCTCGCGCTGGCCGCGCTCATGCTCGGCGCCGGATCGCTCGCCGACCGGACCGGGCGCAGACGGGTCTTCGGTGTCGGCACGGTGGTGTTCACCACCGCGTCGCTGATCTGCGCGCTCGCCTCCGACACGGCGACGCTGATCGCGGGGCGGGCGCTCCAGGGCGTCGGCGGTGCGGCGATGTTCGCCACCACGATCGCCCTGCTCGGACACGCCTACCAGGGCCGGGACCGGGGCGTTGCCTTCGGCGTGTGGGGCTCGATCAGCGGGGCCGCCGCAGCGGTGGGCCCCATCCTCGGCGGCCTGCTCACGCAACACTTCGGCTGGGAGGCGATCTTCCTGATCAACGTGCCCATCGGCGTGCTCACCGTGGCGATGTCCCGGCGGGTGCTCACCGAATCGCACGGCAACCGCTCGGCCCGCCTGGACCCGCTGGGCATGCTCACCTTCACTCTCGGCGCGGCGCTGCTCACCTACGGGTTCGTGCGCGCGGGCAGCGACGGCTGGACCGAGCGCGGGACGCTGGGCGTGTTCGTCGGCGCCGTGCTCGCGTTCACGCTGTTCGTGGTGGTCCAGATCCGGGTCGCCGAGCCGATGATCGACCTCGCGCTGTTCCGCCGCGGGTCGTTCGGCGCGATCATGGCCGCCGGCCTGCTGATTCAGTTCGCCGCGTTCGCCGCGTTCCCGCAGATGTCCGTGTGGCTTCAGTCGGTGCTCGGCTACGACCCGGTCGAGGCCGGACTGGCGCTGCTGCCGCTGGCCGCCACCTCGTTCGTGGTGTCCGCGCTGGCGGGCCGCTTCCTGCACGGCGTCGGGGCCAAGTGGCCGCTGGGGATCGGTGCGGCGTTCATCGGCGTCGGCAGCCTCGCGCTGACCCTCGTCGACGCCGGGTCGCACTGGACCGCTCTGGCTCCCGGCCTGGTCCTGGGCGGGGTCGGGGTCGGTCTGGCCATGCCACAACTGGCGGGTGCGGCGCTGGCCGCCGTGCCGCCCGCCCGGGCGGGGATGGCCGGCGGGGCGCTGAACACCTTCCGCCAGCTGGGCTTCGCGCTGGGAATCGCCGTGGTGGGCGTGCTCTTCCGTGACGGCGCGGCCGACTCGCTGCGCGATGCCGCCGCGATCGGCGGCGACCCGCACACCACCGCCGA
>NZ_JBEXCV010000274.1:0-6405 GCF_040605455.1 Embleya sp. NPDC005575
CGCGGCGCCCGCCGCGGCCACCGTGCTCGCCGCCACCGCCGGCACCGCAGGCGGCTCGGGCGACTTCAAGGCCACCTCGCTGTCCCCCTCCGGCAGTTGGAGTGCGGGCGGCAGCGCCGGCGGCTTCACCTGGAGCGATCCGATCCCGCTGCCGCCGACGCCGGGCGCGTTGGCGCCGCAACTGGCGCTCGGCTACTCCTCGTCCGCCGTCGACGGCCGCACCTCGTCCACCTCCAGTCAGCCGTCGGTGATCGGCGAGGGCTGGGGCGGCCTGGAGCAGGGCTTCATCGAGCGGCGCTACCGGGGTTGTCGGGACGACAAGGACACGCCCGGGTCGAACACGGCCAAGGACGGTGACTGGTGCTGGGCCGGCGGCCAGTTCGTCACCGTCTCGCTCAACGGCAAGTCCGCCGAACTGGTCCGCGACGACACGTCCGGCACCTGGAAACTCTCCGACGACGACGGCTCCCGCGTCGAGCACCTGAGCGGTACCGCCGCCGACACCGGCAACGGCGACGACGGCGACGCGGTCGACGGTGCCAACGAGTACTGGCGGGTGACCACCGGCGAGGGCACCCAGTACTGGTTCGGCAAGAACCGGATGGCGGGCTGGAGCACGGGCAAGCCGGAGACCAACTCGGTCTACACCGCGCCCGTCTTCGGCAACAACCCCGGCGAGCCCGGCCACCAGGCGGCCTTCGCCGACTCGGCGAAGACCCAGGCCTGGCGCTGGAACCTCGACTTCGTCACCGACGTGCACGGCAACGCGTCCGCCTACTTCTACGACCGGGAAAAGAACTTCTACGCCAAGAGCGGCGCCACCACCGGCACCGGCGAGTACACGCGCGGCGGCTACCCGATCCGCATCGAATACGGCCACCGCGCCGACACCCTCTACAGTGCGCCCGCGCCCGCCAAGGTCGACTTCACCTACGCCGAACGCTGCCTGAGCGACTGCGGCACCTTCGACAAGGACCACGCGGCGAGTTGGCCGGACGTCCCGGTCGACCTGAACTGCGAGAAGGACAAGACCTGTTACATCGGGTCGCCGACGTTCTGGACCCGCAAGCGGCTGACCCGGATCGACACCTCGGTGTGGTCCGGCACCGGTACCGCCTACACCGCCGCCGACACCTGGGACCTGGAGCAGACCCTGCCCGGCAGCGGCGACCGGGGCGGCAAGGCCTTGTGGCTGGCCTCGATCACGCACACCGGCAAGGCCCCCGGCAGCGCGGCGATCACCCTGCCGAAGATCACCTTCGAGGGCACCCTGATGCCCAACCGGGTGGACGGGGCGGAGGGCCTGCCGCCGCTGTACAAGTACCGGATCACCCGGATCAACTCGGAGACCGGCGCGGACACCCTGGTCACCTACTCCCCGCAGGACTGCACGCTCACCGACCTGCCCACGCCGGACACCAACACCCGGCGCTGCTACCCGGTGTGGTGGACCCCCGACGGTCAGACCGATCCGGTCAAGGACTGGTTCAACACCTATGTGGTCACCCGGGTCGCCGACGACGACCTGGTCGCCGGCAGCGGCTCGGCCACGGTGCTCACCTCCTACGAATACCTCGGTGGAGCCGCCTGGCACCGTGACGAGGACGAGTTCACCCTCGACAAGCACCGCACCTGGAACCAGTTCCGCGGCTACGGCACGGTGCGTGTACGCAAGGGCGAGACCGACCCGGTGCTCGGCGAGACGGTGTTCTTCCGTGGCATGGACGGCGACTCGCTCGCCGACGGCAAGACCCGTTCGGTGGCCGTCCAGGGCATTACCGACCGCCCCGAGCTCACCGGGCAGATCCGCGAACAGATCAGCTACGACAAGGACATCGCCCGCGGCGGCACGCCCACGACGTCCACCATCACCGAACCCCGGGTGATCCGGCAGACCGCCACCCGGCCCCGGCTCGCCGGGCTGCCCGCGCTGACCGCCAACCAGGTCAAGACCGGCACCGAGACCAAGAAGGTCCGCCTCTCCGACGGCAGTTGGCAGAGCGTACGCACCAATCGCACCTTCGACCAGGACGGCCAACCGCTCACCGTCGACGACGAGGGCGACGTCGCGGTCACCGGCGACGAGACCTGCACCCGCACCACCTATGTCGGCGCCGACCGCACCGCGTGGCTGCTCGCCTATCCCGCCTCCGAACTGCACACCTCCGCACGCTGCTCGGTCGCCGCCGCCCCGGCGAACACCATCGCCGAATCACGCAACTACTACGACGGCCGGGCACTGGGCCAGGCTCCCGTGGCCGGCAAGGGCAACGCCACCCGGCAGGAGGGTCTGGAGCGCTTCGACGGCACCACCCCCGTCTACGGCGTCGCCGCGGTCACCACCCACGACCCCTACGGCCGGGAGTCGACCGTCACCGGCGAGGACGGCAAGGTCACCACGACGACGTACACTCCCGCAACGGGCCGCAACCCGACCGAGGTCGCGGTCACCAACCCCAAGGGCTGGACCGGACGTACCACCGTCGACCCGGTACGCGGCCTGACCCTGAAGTCGGCTGACGTGAACGGACGCGGCTCCACCTCCGCGTTCGACGCGCTCGGCCGGCTGACCTCGGTGTGGTTGTCCGGCCGACCCACCAAGGACCCGGCGAACCTGGTCTACAGCTACGCCCCCAGCCAGTCCGCGCCCACCGCGGTGACCACCAAAACGCTGCTCGACGACGGCAGCTATCACACCGAAATCACGCTGTCCGACGGCCTGCTGAGGCCGCGTCAGGTACAGAGCCAGGTGGCCGACGGCCGGGTGGTCACCGACACCTTCTACGACGACCAGGGCCGCAAGGCCAAGGAGAACGCCGGATTCTTGAACGCCAAGGCGCCCACCGGCCAACTGCTGTCCGTCGCCGACGCGCAGATCCCGTCGCAGACCGCCTTCGAGTACGACGGCCAGGGGCGCACCACCGCATCCGTGTTCAAGTCGCTCAACAACGAGCGTTGGCGGACCAGGACCCTGTACGGCGGCAACTGGGTGGCCACCGTGCCGCCCGCCGGCGGCACCACGACGCTCAAGGTCACCGACGTGGTGGGCCGCACCGTCGAACTGCGGCAGTACAAGGACGCCAACCCCGCCGACGGGGCACCCGTTCCCGCCTACGACGCACCGCCCACCGCCTACGACGCGACGCGCTACCGCTACGACGCCGCCGGCAACCGGACCAAGGTGATCGATGCGGGCGGCAGCACCTGGACCTACGAGTTCGACCTGCGCGGCCGGCAGACCAAAGCGATCGACCCCGAAAAGGGCACCACCCGAACCACCTACGTGCCCGGCGGCAGGTTCGGCGCCGACCAGGTCGAGACGATCACCGACCCGCGCGGCCAAACCCTCGCCTACACCTACGACGAACTCGGCCGCAAAACCTCGATGCGCGAAGGCGGCACGACCGGTTCGGTACGCGCCGAGTGGGCCTACGACCTGCCCGGCAACCTGGGCCTGGCCCACTCCTCGACCCGGATCGACAACGGCCTGCGCTACGTCTCGGAGACCACCGGCTACGACACCGCCGGCCACCCCAGCGGCGTCAAGGTCACCATCCCCGCCGCCCCCGGCGAGGAGAAGCTGGCCGGTGAATACACCACCAGCAGCGCGTTCACCCCGGGCATCGGCCTGCTCGACACGGTCACCTACGGCCAGTCCTGGGGCGGCCTGCCCGCCGAGAAACTCGACTACGGTTACACGAAGTTCGGCCTGGCCAACTCGCTGGTCTCGGGCAACACCCGCTACGTCAACGGCACCCTGTACTCGCCCTTCGGCGAGGCGATCCAGACCCAGTTCGGCAACGTCGGCCGGCGCACGATCGCCACGATGACCTACGCCGAGGACACCCGCCGGCTGGTCAGGTCCGTCGCGGACCGGGAGAAGGCCGGACCGCAGACCCTCGACGACCTGAACTACACCACCGACGCCGGCGGCAACATCGTCCGGGTCGTGAACAACCGCGACGACGCGACGAGCACGGACACCCAGTGCTTCGCGTACGACTACCGCAGCCGGATGACCGAAGCCTGGACCGCGACCGACAACTGCTCGGCCGGTCCGGCCACGGGCGGCACACCCAAGGTCGGCGGCGTCGACGCCTACTGGACCTCCTACACCTTCGACACGGTGGGCAACCGCCGGACCGAGAAGCAGCACGATCCCACCGGCAACACGGCCAAGGACGTCACCCGCACCTACAACACCACCGCACACCGCCTGGACTCGGTGGACGCGGCCGGGCCCGGCGGCGTCAACCGCACCTCCTACGGCTACGACGACGCCGGCAACACCACCCGCCGCACCGTCGGCGGCGACGACCGGAACATGACCTGGGACGTCGAGGGCCGGATGGCGACAGCCACCACGACCGTCGCCGGCCAGGCCGGGACCAGCAGCTTCGTCTACGACTCCGACGGCACCCGGCTGCTGCGCCGCGAACCCGACGGCGTCACGCTCTACCTGGGCAGCACCGAGCTCAAGCTCACCCGCGCGACCGGCACGGTCACCGGCACCCGCTACTACGCGGGCGCAGGCGGGCAGTTCGTCCGCTCCTCGGACGGCAAGGCGTCGATCCTGATCGCCGACCACCACGGCACCAGCCAACTCGCCGTCGACTACGCGAGCATGAACCACACCCGCCGAGGCTCGATGCCCTACGGCGACGCGCGCGGCACCCAGCCCACCGTGTGGCCGGACGACAAGGGCTTCCTCGGTGCGCCCAAGGACTCCTCCACCGGCCTGACCCACATCGGAGCCCGCGAATACGACCCCGGCGCAGGCCGATTCATGTCCCGCGACCCGCAGACCGTCGCCGAGGACCCGGCCCAACTGAACCCGTACACCTACGGCGGCGGCAACCCGGTCAACATCGCCGACCCCAGTGGCATGGGCTGGGGCAGCTTCCTCAAGAAGACGGCCAAGGTCGTCGCGGTCGCGGTGGTCATCGCCGTGGTGGTCACCGCGGTCGTGGTCGCGGCACCGGTCCTGGTGCCTGCCGCCGCGGCGAGCGCGGGCATCGTGGCCGGCACCAGCGCGGTGGCCGTCGGCGCCGAACTCGGGCTCACCGCGGGCAGCCTGTACCTCGCCCAACAGGCCTTCGAGGAGGGCGGCAAACTCCCCGCCCGCAATCAGAGCGACGACAAGTGCAAGAAGAACAGCTTCGTCGCGGCCACCCCGGTGCTGCTCGCCGACGGCACGGCCAAGCCGATCGACCAGGTCCGGGTCGGCGACCGGGTCGCGGCGGCGCCGGAGGCCGACACCTCCAGCGGCACGGACCCCCCGGTCCGGTCGGAGCAGGTCAGCGCGATCCACGTCACCGACGACGACACCTCCTTCGTCGACGTCACCGTGGGCACCGCCGACGGCCCGCGCACCATCACCTCGACCGCCGACCACCGCTTCCTCGACGCCACCACCGGTGCCTGGACCCGTGCCGCCGACCTTGAAACCGGCGAGGAACTGCGTACCCCGACCGGCCGGGTCGAGATCCTCTCCGTCCGCCCGTACAGCACTACCGCGAAGACCTACAACCTCACCGTCGACCGGGTGCACACCTACTTTGTCCAGGCCGACCACACCCCGGTCCTGGTGCACAACGACGGCGGCGGCGACACCTGCGAGCACGTCGTGCTCGGCATCGGCAGGTATTCCGACAAGCTGGCCTGGGACTACCGCGCGGGACAGTCCGACCCGGCCAATCCCAAAGAGGAACCCTCGCCCCAGGCCCGCACGTTCAACCAGTCCTTCACAGGCGCCGACAACACCAGGAGCGGAGACCAGCACGGCAACGCGCCGCCGGCGTGGATGACCTCGGTCCAGGCGGCCGTCAACAACGAATCGACCCGGCTGTCCATCACGCTGGAGGGCCTGCCCGGGAATACGCCCCGGGAGAAGTTCCAGAACGCGGTGCTGCGCGGCATGTGGGCCCAGCGGTACCCGAACTCGGACGGATGGCGCAAGGCCGCCTCGGACGGATATCAGACGGCCTGGGAGATGTTGACCGTCTTCCGCGCCGTGCAGGAGAAGAAGCGCTCGTGGGGCAGCATCGAATGGTTCGACGGCGACGGCAGCGGAAACCGGCGTAAGGTCTCCACCGCGGAAATGGGCTCCGCGCCGGACGACGACTGGGAAGACGAACTGCTCCAGATCTACGCGGCCATGCGGGACATGATGGAGAAGTGGGCCTGGCTCTTCGGCTCCCCGTGGTGATCCGACACCCCGGACCACGGTACGACGGCGGGCCGCCCGGTCCGGGGAAAGGCAGACGGAGTTGACGGATCGACCCGAGGTGCACGCGGCCTGGGTGGCGGGACTGGCGGAGAACCCGGCGACGCCGGCGACGGTGGCCGAGCGCGCGCTCGCGCTGGTCCCGTCGCCCGGCGACGACGCGGAGTGGCTGCGCCGCC
>NZ_JBEXCV010000275.1:0-6344 GCF_040605455.1 Embleya sp. NPDC005575
GAAGTCACGAGCGAGGGGCCGCTTTTTCTTGGAGGAGCGAAGCGGGGGAAAGAAAAAGTGGTGCCTCGCGAGCCGGCGACGAAGTCGCCCAACAAGGAACGCGCCTACTGTGGGGGCAGATTGGTCGAGGCAAGGGGGCACAGCATGCCGGACGACAAGACGATCGGGACCTTCGAGGGGCGCAGGCGCTTCCCCGGGATCTCCTCCCGGGCGTACGAACATCCCGCCGACCGCGCCGCACTGGTGGCGATGCGCCGCCTCGGCGGGTTCGACACGGTACTCAAGCAGATGTCGGGCATGGTGTCCGAACGAGCCATCCGGCTCGCCTTCCTCGCGGGCTCGGTGCGCGCGGGTGAACAGCAGTTCCGCCGGTTGCACGAGATGGTGCGCGAGTCCGCGTACATCCTGGATCTGCCCACCGTGCCCGAGTTGTACGTCAGCATGGACCCGCAGCCGAACGCGATGGCGATCGGCATGGACAAACCATTCATCGTGGTCACCTCGGGCCTGGTCGAGTTGCTCGACGACGACGAGATGCGCACGGTGATCGGGCACGAGACCGGGCACATCCTGTCCGGGCACGCGGTCTACCGCACGATGTTGCTGATCCTGACCCGGTTCGCCTCCGCGCTGTCCGGGATCCCGCTCGGTTCGCTGGGCGTGCATGCGATCATCACCGCGCTCCAGGAGTGGTTCCGCAAGTCCGAACTGTCCTGCGACCGCGCGGGCCTGCTGATCGGGCAGGACCCCGAGGTGTCGATGCGCGCGCTGATGAAGGTGGCGGGCGGCTCCCAGTTGCACGAGATGAGCACGGACGCGTTCCTGGAGCAGGCCGCCGAGTACGAGGGCGCCGGCGATCTGCGCGACAGCGTGCTCAAGTTGATGAATCTGCTCGGGCGTTCGCACCCGTTCCCGGTGGTTCGGGTGGCCGAACTGCGCAAGTGGGCGGACGGCGGGGAGTACGCGCGGCTCATCGCGGGCGAGTACCCGCGCCGCGAGGACGACCCGAACGCGTCGGTGCGCGAGGAGGCCAAGGCATCGGCGAACGCCTACCGCGAATCGGTACGCACCACCACCGACCCGCTGTTCGGGCTGCTCCGCGATCTCGCCGACGGCGCGGCGGACGCGGGCGGCAAGCTCCGCGACAAGTTCGCCGGGCGCCGCGACGAACCGGGGGCGACCTCGACCAACAACGGCGGCTCCTGACCGGTCGTCAGGGCAGGCCCGCCAACCGGGCACACGTGCCCGTCGGGGCCGAGCGGAACGGGTCCACCTGCTCGGCCACCGGCGGCGCGTCGCTCGGCGCCGGGCCGGTGAAAGCCGGCCGGAACCAGGTCGAGGAGTCCGCGTCGCACGCCTGCGGCCCGGCCACGGTCAGGATCCGGCGGACCCGGAGCAGGCCGTCGTGCAGCATCGCCGGGTCCAGGTGGAAGTCCCACACCCGGTGCAGCACGAATCGGGTCCAGCCCGGCCCACCGACCTGGGCGACCGCGTACACGAACACCACGTCGGCGCTGACCACGAGGTCCGCGCGGGCACGCTCGGCGACCCCGAGCGTGCCCGCGACCTTGATCGGCACGTCCAGGACCTTGACCGCGGCCGGATCGAATCGGGTGATCCACCCGGTGGGCGCCGACATGTCGTCGTCGCGTGGAGCGATCAGCGCCGCATCGAGTTGATCGCGCTGCTCCGATCGCAACAGCGGCAGCGCGGCCCACGGCCGGCCGCCCGCGAGCACGGCCGGGTCGAGTTGGGTGCCGACCACGAACTCGCGTACCAGATCCAGGGCTTGGCCGACCTGGGCGGCCGAGAAGTGTGCCGTCGCGCGGCGCTCGCCCACGACGATCCCGGCGGCGCCCTGCGCCCAGCCGGCGGCCGGGCCGCCCTCCATCGGATCGGCGGGCAGCGCACCCGTCGCATAGCCCACCGGCGGTTGCAGCGAGACCCGGTGCAGCACCGCCGGGCCGATCTCCAGGCGCGGGCCGGGCGCGGCGGCCCGCCGCGCGCCCAGATAGCTCGCACCGCTGATCACCAACGCCACGAGCAGCATGCCCAGCGCGCCGCGCAGCGTGCGCACCCGCACACCGAACACCCGACGCTGCCGGTGCGGAAGCTTGCCCCCGTGCAGCCGTTCCCGCGCCGACGGCTCGTGCAGGCCCGCCGCGCGCACGAAGGTCGCGTCGAATACGACGGCGCTGAACTCGTCCTCGCCGTCGGGCCCACCCCGGTTCGGGCCTTCGGGGGGCACTCCCCGTCCGGACATACACCCAGCTTAGTGGTCCGTTCCGGAAGTCCTTCGGGGGTTGATCAGGCTGCCAGGGCGACGGAGGATTCTTGGTGTCGGTCGGCGGGTGTGTGCCGGTCGAGTCGGGCCAGCAGATCGACCAGATCGGAGGTGGTGAACCTCCACTGGAACGGCTGTGCCGTGGCGTTGTAGCGGTCTTCGAATGCTCGGAGCCGGTCCGCGACCTGGGTCAGGTCGGTGAAGTCGTTGGGTGAGACGACCTTTCGCCCAACCGATCTCGACGTCGTCCGTGAGTCCTATGACCAGGTGGCCGACAACTACGCCCCATGGTGGTGACGACGGGCATGGGTGACATCCGTCGCCATCCCTGGCTCAAGGCGTCGATCGACGCCTTCGCCGACACCGTGTGCCCGTTCGTTGGACCACGTACATGTGGCGGCCGGAGCAGCTCGTGGACCTGATCGAGCAGGCCGGACTGCACCCGGTCGCCGAACTCCGGCTCCCCGCGGATGAGCAGGCCGGGCCGGGCGTGGTCGTCATGGCCAAGCGCCCCGCCTGAGGACCCCAGGCCCTGGAGGCGGCACGCTCTGGACTGCGCCTGCGCCCTCTACTTCCCAGCCCCCGACATCTGACCAGCCCCACACGCGGGACCCGTTCTGCTTGGGCAGTCTGGTGACCTTAGGGTTCAATCGCCGCTGACGGGCAGATCGCTCGGGAGGTAGTAGCCGTAGCCGACGCGGCCCGCCACCGCCTGGCCGAGGGCCTCGACGAGTGGGGCCGGCGGTGCGGCGAAGACCACGGGGTAGTCGCGCTCGCCCAACTCCGGCCTGACCGGCCAGGCCAGCCGCTCCCGCTCCAGGTCGTACTGTGCATCCACGCCCTCGCGGTTGCCCCGGGCGTCCAGGCGGGCCCAACGGCCGTCCAGGTGCACGGCGTTGAGGGCGTGCAGCACGAAGCCGCCCGCATCGTCGTCGAGCCGCTGGTAGCACAGGCCGGTCGGCACGCCCCGGGCCCGCAGCAGCGCGGCCAACAGGTGGGCCTTGCCGTGGCAGATCGCATTGCGCGCGGCCAGCACCTCGGAGGCCCGGTACGCTCCGCTGTACGTGCCCACGTCGGCGGAGTGCGACACCTGGTCGCGGACGTAGCGGAAGGTCTCCTCGGGGCCGGCCAGATCGGCGGCCAGCCGCCGCAGTTCCGGGTGCTGATGGTCGATCACGTCGTCCGCCACGAGGTAGTCGGCGAGGCCTTCGGTCTCCGGTTGCAGCATCATGGCGCCCACCCTGCTGCCCGCAGCGGGTTCGGCGTGCGGAATTCCATCCTACGGACAGGGCCTGACTGATCGTTCAGGACGAGGCTCGCAGGCAGAATCACTACGGCGAGCCGATGGCGCGAACCTGGAGGTCTCCGGACGAGCTCCCGCAACGGACGCTTCCTGAGCCGAAGTCCATCTCGTGGCAGATTCACACGACGTCGCCTCCGGAGTCAACCCCCGAAGGACCTCCGGAGGCGACCACTTAGGTCGCCCGCGAGCGGGTGGATACGCACCCGGGCAAGGGGTTGCGCCCGGTCAGCCGGGCCCCGAACGGGCCGATTCGGGCAGCGACGGAACCGGCACGGACCTGTCCGTCGAACCCGAGTCCCCGGGCGGGACGGTTATTCGCACCTGGGACGTGTCCTGTCCGGGAAGCGGCGCGAACACCGGGTTGTTGTCGGTCGTCGCGCTCCGCCCCGAGTCCACCGAGGGCTGCCGAGGCGTGGTGGGTCCCTGGGAGGATCCGCTGCGGTAGAACGCGGTCACCGCTATCGCCACCACGCCGACGCCCATCAGCAGCGCCAGGACCCAGGCCACCCCGCGCCGCCAGCGCGTGGACCGCGCGGACCGGGTCCACGGCTCGCTCGCGAACCAGGTGGGCACGTCCGCCGACAACAACCTGTGGTCGTGACCGGGTCCGGTCCGGGCCCGCCACGGGTCCTCGCCGTCCGCCGGATACGTCCCGTCGTCGAACCAGTCGGAACGATCGGCCTGTTCGGCCTTCTTGTCGGTCCGCTCGGGCGCGGCCGGTGTGGGCGTCGGCGCAGGATCGATCGACGCACCACGCTCGTTCGCCGAGGGCTCGTGCACGCGGGCGGCGCGCACGAACGACTCGTCGAAAACGACGGAGGAGAGCTCATCCTCCGAGAACTCGGGAAAGTCTGGGCCGTCCGGGAACTCTGGCCCTGGTGATTCGGGCACTCCTAGACAGTATTACCGCAGGCGCCCGGATGGGTACCGATTCCTCGCACCGGTCGAGCGCCCGAGCACGATGGGGGCCGATCCCAGGCCCGCGGAGCCCGGGATCAGGAACGCACGTGACCGTCACCGGTGACCACGTACTTCGTGCTGGTCAGCTCGGGCAGACCCATCGGCCCGCGCGCGTGCAGCTTCTGCGTGGAGATGCCGATCTCCGCGCCGAAGCCGAACTGGCCGCCGTCGGTGAACCGGGTCGACGCGTTGACCATGACGGCGGTCGAGTCCACCAGGCTGACGAACTCGCGGGCCGCGGCCTGCGACGTGGTCACGATCGCCTCGGTGTGGCCGGAGCTGTGCCGACGGATGTGCGCGACCGCGTCGTGCAGCGAGGGCACCACGGCGGCGGCGATGTCGTAGGAGAGGTACTCGGTGTCCCAGTCGGCGTCCGTGGCGGGCACCACGTCGGCCGAGAACGCCTGCACGGCGGCGTCGCCGTGCACGGTGACGCCCGCGTCCTTCAGGGCGGCCAGCGCGAGCGGCACGAAGGCGTCCGCCACGTCCCGGTGCACCAGCAGCGTCTCGGCCGAGTTGCACACGCTGACCCGATGCGCCTTGGAGTTGACCAGGATGTTCACCGCCATCTCCAGGTCGGTCCGCGCATCGACGTAGACGTGGCAGTTGCCGACGCCGGTCTCGATCACCGGCACCGTCGAGCCCTCGACCACGGTACGGATCAGGCCGGCACCGCCGCGCGGGATCAGCACGTCCACCAGGCCGCGCGCGGTCATCAGCTCCTTCACCGAGTCGTGCGTCTCGCCCGGCACCAGCTGGATCGCGTCGGCGGGCAGGCCGGCCGCGAGGATCGCGTCGCGCATCACCGCGACGATCGCGGTGTTCGAGCGGTAGGCGGACGAGGAACCGCGCAGCAGCACCGCGTTGCCCGACTTCAGGCACAGCGCGGCGCCGTCCACCGTGACGTTGGGACGGGCCTCGTAGATGATCCCGACCACGCCGAGGGGCACCCGCACCTGGCGCAGTTCCAGGCCGTTGGGCAGCGTCGAGCCGCGCAACACCTCGCCGACCGGGTCCGGCAGGCCGACCACGTCGCGCACGTCCGAGGCGATCGCGGCGATCCGCTCGTCGGTCAGGGTCAGCCGGTCGATCATCGCCTCGCCGGTGCCGTTGGCGCGGGCCCGCTCGACGTCCTCGGTGTTGGCGACCACGATCTCGGCGGAACGGGCCACCAGCGCGTCGGCGAGCGCGAGCAGCGCGTCGTCCTTGGCTCGGCGGGTCAGTGGCGCGAGGACGGCGGCGGCCTCCCGGGCGCGACGGGCGGTGTCGAGGACTGCGGAGGCTTCGCTGCTGGTCATGGGAGCAAGCCTACCTACGCGCATTGGTGATCAACATGAGGATTTCAGCGGTCGAGACGCTTCCGCCCGGCGGCCGTGCCGGACACAATGACGCCTCAATGTGCTGCACAGAGGCAAGGAGCCATCCGTGACCGCTGTACAGGCCCGCCGGCACGGCGTCGCCGACCTGCTCGCGCGCACCGCCGCCCGGCTGCCGAACCGGCTCGCGATCGTGGCCGGCGAGCTGCGGCAGACCTTCGCCGAGTTCGACGACGCGGTCTCGGCCGCGGCCGGCGCGCTCGCCGCGCGCGGCATCGGCAAGGGCGACCGGGTCGTGTTGCTCTCCCGCAATTCGCACGGCTTCGCGGTGGCCTATTTCGCGCTGGCCCGGCTCGGCGCGATCTCCGTCCCGGTCAACTTCATGCTCACCGCGCCCGAGGTGGGCTACGTCCTGGAGCACGCGGGCGCCCGCGCCGTCCTGGCCGGTCCCGAGCTGACCGACACCGCCGACGCCGCGCTG
>NZ_JBEXCV010000276.1:0-6198 GCF_040605455.1 Embleya sp. NPDC005575
GGTCCGTCCGGCATGGTGCTACGAACGGACGGCATCTCCAGATGGGGAGAGGTCGGCTGGGGGAGCTGGCAGATGGGCTTCGATCTCGTCGAGGACGCCGCGCAGGTCGGTGACGATGCGGCGGACTTCGTCCGGATCCTGACCTGCGGCTTCGCGGATGATCTGGGCGTCAAGGCGGCTCCAGGCGCGTCGAAGTATCGCGACGGAGTCCCTGGGGGCAGCGTCTGCGGCTGGAGCCAGGGCCGGGGTATAGCCGAGGGCGGCCGCGACTTCCTCCAAGCCGGCTCCCGACGTACGGCCCCGCCGCTCGGCTTCTTCCCAGACTCCGTACGGCCTGGTCGCCGTGTTGGCGCCCGACGGGCACAAGGGCGCGCATCTGGCGTTCCTTGAGTTCGGCACGCACGGTCCCGGCGAGGGCGCGGACGACGGGGACGGCGTCGATGAGGCGGTAGGCATGGGCTCGTTGCATGTCCCAGCGGGCTTGGACGTAGGCCTCGAAGGTCTCGTGTCCGGCGTGGGTGAACAAGCGACCGTCACGGACCTCCCGCAGGGCCTGGCCGGCAACGAGGACCCACTGTTCGTGGGCGGCCAGGAGCATGGCTTGGACGGCGGTCTGGGCGTCGCCGATGGTGCGTTCGTAGTGGCGGAGTTGATCGGTGGGGTCGGCGTCGGCGTCGGCGACGCGGAACTCCAGGCGTTCCTCTCGGCTGATGACGGCGCTCGGCTCGGTGACCACCGTGGCGGGCACCGGGGCGCTTTCGTCATTATCGGTGTCGTCGGAGGCCTGGCTGGCGCGGATCCGCTGGAGCTTGCGTTCACGGAGTTCTGCGCGGGTGAGGGTGGGCTCGTCGTCGGCGCTGAAACCGGCGGAGACGTCCTTCTTGCGGGCGGCGGTCACGCAGCGAGCTCCTTGGCGAGTTCCCGCATCACGGTGGCGTGTTCCGAGGTGGGAGCGTATTCGAGGAGTGGCGTTCGGGCGGCGGCGGCCTCCTTGGGTTCCTTGAGGGCTTTGATCACGACGAGGACTCCGGGGTCGACGAACTCCAGCCAGCTGTTGTGGCTGCGTTGGACAACCTGCCCCTGGCGGGAGTCGTATTCGTTGAGGACCAGGCCGAGGTAGTCGATGTCGGCGTTCGCGTCGACGGCGAGATCGTCGATCTGACGGCGCAGCATCTTGTAGGCGTTGTAGCTGTAGATGTCGGCGTTGACGGGGATGAGGACGCCTGAGCGTTGGGGGCGTTCATCTTCGCGTTGGCGGCAGTAGTACAGGGCGGCGTCGAGGGCCATGCCAAGGGAGGGTGGGCCGTCGAAGATGATGACGTCGTAATCGTCCTCGATCGGTGCGAGGGCGCGTTCGACGGTGGTGTGACTGACGCGGACCTGGCCGACGTCAGACTCATCCCCGGCATTGTGTATTCGTCGCCGCCTCCGCGGTGCCCTTTTCGCCGTAACCGGACCCGCCGGACCCCCGGAGAATCGCCCGCCGCCGGCCCCGCAGCGCCTCGGACGACGACGAGGCGTCGTCTGCGCCACGCTCCGCGACGGCGCATCTCGCTCTGGCCCAGCGGAATCCCGTCGGGTCGAGCGCTCGCCGCCGAAGCGCGGCGTGTTCCGGAGCTTCGAGTCGTTCGATCACGGGAAACGCGGTGGACGACGGCACTACCGTGAGGGCATGGGCTGGTCACTGGGCTACCTGAAACCTCGCGAACCGCAACTGCTCGATGCGGTGTTCCTCGCAGCCGGGAGGGCACTGCATCTGGCGAATGCCTTCGAGGCGAAGTGCACATACGTGTTGCGCATCGGCAATCTGGCCGCGGATCTGCGGAGCGACCCGGTATCGACCTTGCAGGACGCCATCGACGCCGCACCACCGGACAAGATGCTCGGCGGAACCCTGCACGATCCTGAATGTCGCTCGTCGGGCCCGGAACCTCATCGCCCACGAGGGCGCCGCCGTGGGCGAGATGTGGTCGGCCTCGCGACGGCACCTCATCGAGCATGCGAGGCGCCTGCGTGGGGCTGTCGCGGATCTGGCGGCGGGCGACAACCTCATTTCGCAATGGTGCTTCGGAATCGAGGAACCCGGAGAGCCCCAGCCTCGCCACCTGATCGACGCGTATCCGGCGATGGTCGACGCATGGGTCTTCGGTCACTTCGCCGGGATGCTCGACGTCCCACGACAGGCCGACGCCACGGAACACGGCGCTCCGGCAACAACGCCGCCGGGCGAACAAGCCGGGTGAGAAAAAACCTGATGACGAGGCGACCGCCGGGCGAGCAACCGGCGCACCGATCCTTGGGTGGCCGCCCCGATTGTTCCTAGCGGAGTCCCGGGAGCATCCCGGTGAGATCGATGACCTCGATGCCCGCGGCCGCTGTGAACGCGGCCACGGTCGTCGTGGGGGTCAAACCCGGTGCCCCACGTACGTTCAGTGGGCCCTTCGACAGGGTCTTGAGGGCGTTTCGCCTGCTGGTCTTCAGGAACGCGACCGGCAACGCGCCGACCACGTAGACCTGGCGCCGGCGCCCGGTGTCGTCGAGCGAGAGGCCGACGACGTCGGCGAACAGACCGCGTTGGCGGGCGCCGTCGGCGCCCTTCCACGACGAGAGCTTGAACTCCGCCACACGGTGTGTGGTTTCCAGATCGAAGCGGCGTTCGGGGTCGTTCCCGGCTCCGAGCGAGGGGCGCTTCGTGACGGTCTCGCCTTCATCGAGAATTCTGGGCACGAGTTGGGTGATCACGGCGGCGTGGATCAGGGCGTCGAGCATGCCGACGCGCTCGCGTACGACGAGAGCGCTGTCCACCAGGTCCTCGTCGAATCCGGCCGCTTCGGCGATCGATTCGGCGTCGTGCCGGTCGATTCCGGCGAGTTGCGCCTCCACGTTCGCAAGCGTGGCGGTCAACGGGTGCGCGCAGAGGAACGAGTCCAGCCGGCGGAAGGCTTCCACGGCGTCCTCGTCCGTCAACCCGGAATCACCGGGCGGCCGACATGGCGGGATTTCCCGACCGGCGGTCGTCCTGGGGATGGCGCTCGTCGTGAAGCCCAGACGCTGGAAGACACGCAGGGCGAAGTGACTGATGAACGGCTCGCCGTCGACGCTCGCGGCGATCCTCAACGCCTGCTTCGGTGGCCAACGGCAGCCGTCGATCTCGACCCAGTGCGTGCGGATCGGATCCGGCGACACGACCGCCGTGCGTGCTTTCACCGTGGCGGCGTCCAGTGACAGCGTCCGCCCGTTCAACACGAAGTCCATCGACGGAGGCTACCGATCGAAATGTCGTCGTGCGATCAACTCGACGCGCATGCGATCCGCCCCGGACGGCCTGCAGCAACCGGGCCCGGGTCAGGCTTTCGAGACGGCGCCGGAACTCGTCCGCGTGCCACCACCCGAGCCCCTAGGGCGGACTACCCGGGCCACGACGACAGGGCCGCGCCGTACCGCGGGCACCGGTCACGCCCGACGGCCGGACGGTAGCCGCTCCGATGGGGCGCAGCGGTCCCGTGGTCGGTCCGGGCCGTCGAGGGAACTGGGGCTTCCTCGGGTCGGACCGTGCATCGTCGACCGATCTCACCAGGCGTCCCAGGAGTGCGGGATCGGGGGTGACGTCGCGCTCATGCCAGGTGGTGACGGCCTCCTGGACCCGTCCCACGCGGACGAGCAGCGAGGCCAGGGTGGCGACGTCCCACTCGTACCTGCTCGGTGTCAGGGTCTCGATGGCCTCGTCGAGGCGCCCGGTGCGCGTCAGGAGGCGGGCCAGGCATCTCCTCATGTTGGGGATGTCGGCGTCCGTACGCGCGCGCGCTTCGTCGACGGCCCGGTCGGCGTGGCCCATTTCGGAGAGCCACCACACGAGGGCCTGGTCAGGAGCGTTCGGGGATCTCGTGATCGAGGCTGCCGTACCAGGGGACCTGGTGGACATCGCCCGCGCCGACGGTCACGGTCAGGCCGAAGTCGAACACCTCCGGGCGGCCCACCCGGTCCCACCAGCGGTAGGCCTCCTCGACCTCGCTCCACAGCGAACGCGGCCCCGCCTGAAGGACGTTCGGCTGACGGCCCCGGGCAAAGCCCGCCGCGGCCACCGAGGGAACCGCGCCGCCGGCCGTCAACCACAGCGTGCCGTCACCGGCGCCCTCGCCGGGAACCAGCACCGGCACACACCCCGGAACCCGCAGACCGACGACGAAGGCGATCGGATCGTAGGGACCACCGACCACATCCGCCAACGACAGCTCGGTGGCGCCGGCACGCGCCACGCCCGGCCACCCCTCGGGAAGGTCGATCGCCGGCGGCACCGCACGCTGCGCGCGCAGCTTCATGAACGACAACGCCATCGTGAACGGACCACACGCCCGCGCCGGGCCCTCCACCACCAGGCGCAGCGCCGCGTCGTGGGGGCTGTAGTCGGTGCCCCACGGCAGGAGGAGGATCGCGCCGGGTCGGGCCTGTTCAAGCCAGGCCGCGGGGATGTGTCGGACTCCGGCGGTGACGTGGATCCGCTCGTAGGGGGCCCCGGCGGAATGGCCGTGGGCGCCGTCGCCGGTGATCACGGTGACGTCCGGGTATCCGGCGCGGGCGAGGTTCTTCCGGGCTTGGTCGGCGAGGTGTTCATCGACCTCGACGGTGGTCACCGCGCAGCCGCGGGCGGCCAGGAGGGCGGCGGTGTAGCCGGTCCCGGTACCGATGTCCAAGACGCGCTCCCCGCCGTGGACGTCCAGGTCCAGGAGCATGTCGGCGACTGCCGAGGGCATCGACGCCGACGACGACGCCACCAGGCCCGGCGCGGGGCCGGTGTGGCGGCCGTCGTCCCACTGGGTCACCAACGCGGTGTTGCCGCGCACCGCCTCCTCCCAGGCGACGGGGTCCAGCGTGCGGTCCACGGCGTGCTGTTGGCCGTCGTAGGTGAACGGCCACACCCGATCCGGGGCGAACAACGCGCGGTCGACGGCGCGAAACGCCCGCTCCCACCCCGCCGGCATGCGATCCATCGACACCAACAGGTCTGCGATCGAGGCTGGTTCCACCGCTCAGTCGTCCTTGCGGCGACGACCCGGCCCGGGCGGGCGATCCCCGTCCGGGCTCGGCGTCGGGGCCGGGTTCGGGCGCGGGTTCGTCGGCGGCTCCAGGATCGGAGCAGGATCACCACCGTGATCTCCGGGCACCACGCCACCTCCAGTGACCAAGACGCTACACACCGGAGCGTAGGAGGAGCGAACCACACACGTCAACGAAACCGCGGCACTCCCCCACGCCACCCGCCACAGGCCCGGAACGGGCACGAACACGACACGGACGACCTCTCCGGACTCCACCCACGCGAATCGCCGAAACTGCACACTACCCGACGAAACGGAACAACCCACCGCAGCACCGGAACACACCCCCGGAGAAACCACAGGACGACCCGACACCCAGGCAGGAGTCACCGGTTTCACCACGCACAAAAACCGACCAGGGAATGCCGCAACCGAACCACTCGACCTGCGAACCACCAGGTCACCACGCCCCACAGCACCCACAAAACCGAACGGCGACAGCGTCGAGACGTCACCGGCCTGTCGCCCACGTCACCTCGCTGACGTGGGCGACAGGCCCGCGCGCGGACTCGCCACCGAGAGGCTGAGGGCATCCCTGAAGAGGCCTGAGCAGGCGCGAAGGACATCCGGACCCCGAACGCGCGACAGGCCCTCACGCGGCCGTACAGGCCCCGCGTGGCCGTGTTCGGGGTTGCGCCGTGACCGGTGAGCGACCCGGTATGCGCCACCCCGACCGAGTCACCGGGCCTCCAGGACCCGACTCGCCGGGCCGGGCCGGCGCGTGCCCGAACGCGGCGGGGCCGGCGGCTTTCACATATCTGCCCTGCCGTGAGGCGTCCGGACGCCTCACGGGTCGGGTGCACGGAAGGTGCGCGAAGGGTGCGTGGAAGGTGCACGGCCTTGTGGTAGCGGCCTTTCCGTACTGGTCAAGGACATACCGGGCCCCTTGTCCGCTACCGAGCGTGTCCGGTCACCCCCTTGTCCTGTGTCGGTGGATCGGGACGTATCGGGGCGAACAGACGGAGGACAAGGGGGTGCTCGGGGTCGAGTAGTAGGCGTACAGCAGTTGGCGCCGAGAATGATCTTGCTGGCTACTCGGTCTCCGTCTCCTGAAGTAGGGGTTGGGAGGGGTTATGCCCGAAGGGCGCCCCCGGGGGCGCCC
>NZ_JBEXCV010000277.1:0-6147 GCF_040605455.1 Embleya sp. NPDC005575
GTCCAGCCGCTCGCGTGCACCTCGGCGGGGGCCAGCCGCGCCGGCATCACGAAGACTTCGTTCCATCCGGGCCGACGAGGGAGATCGTTCCAGAATCCACCCCGGTGAGCCAGTCGAAGAACGCGCAACCCAGCGCGTCGCGCGCGGCGGTCAGCGCGGCGACCCAGTGCTCCGGCGCGACATCGACGGTGACCAAGCCGTACGCGTCCGACATCGCGAGCACCAGGTCCTTGCCCAATCCCGCGCGGATCTCCTCCGGCGTCATCGGGCATCCCCCGTGGGCGGCGTGGGCGGCGCGACCAGCGGTCGGCCGAGCGCGGCGGCCGGCAGCTTGCGCGCGTATCGCGCGGCCGGGTTCTCCACCGCGATCCGCTCCTGGAGCTTGAGGATGCCCTGGAGCAGCGCCTCCGGCCGAGGCGGACAGCCGGGCACGTACACGTCCACCGGCACGACCTGGTCCACGCCCTTGGTGACGCAGTACGAATCCCAGTACGGCCCGCCACAATTCGCGCAGGACCCGAACGAGATCACGTACTTGGGCTCGGGCATCTGCTCGTACAGCCGCTTGATCGCGGGCGCCATCTTGTCGCTGACCGTCCCCGACACGACCATCAAATCGGCCTGTCGCGGGCCCGGTGCGAACGGGATCACGCCGAGCCGGATGAAGTCGTGCTTGGCCATCGAGGACGCGATGAACTCGATCGCGCAGCAGGCGAGGCCGAAGTTGAACACCCAGAGGGAGTAGCGCCGTCCCCAGTTCAGCACGAGTCGCACCGGGTCAGGCGCGAGCCGGGAGAGCACCCCGAGCCGGGGCGGCGGGAGGTCGACCGGTGTGCGCTCCACCGGTGCGGGTGTCAGGTCCATGCGAGCACGCCCTTCCGCCACGCGTACAGCAGTCCGGTGGCCAGGAAGCCGACGAACACGAACATCTCCACCAGGGTCGCGGTGCCGAAGCCGGGCGCGTCGAACACTGTCGCCCAGGGGAACAGGTAGATCACGTCGACCGCGAAGATGACGTACAGATAGGCGTAGAGGTAGTAGCGGATGTGGACCTGCGCCCACCCCACCCCCACCGGGTCGACGCCGCACTCGTAGGTCGTGAGCTTCTCGTGCGTGGGTACGCTCGGTCGCAGCAGTCGCCCACCGGCGAACGCCACCGCGACGAAGGCCGACGCGACGAGAAGCACCAGACCCACGAGCGCGTACGTTCCGTAGTAGCCCTCCACTTGGCGTCTGCCTCCCGATCGACATTGCCCGAACGTTGCGTGGTCGTTGCGTACGTTTGTGGCACGGGAGTCTAGGGGGGTTGCGCCGGACCTGTCCCCAGTGTCCAGTCCCGCCGACCGGCCGGATCGGCGATACCGCTCCCGAGCCGAAGGTGGTAGGGACAACCCCACCCCCAAGACACCGACCCGCGCCATGGGACCCGCCCACGTCACCGGGCAGAGTTGACCCACCGGATCGGCTTCTCTCCCAGCGAGGCAACTCCATGTCCATGCCCTCACCCGCGACTGCCTACGACGGGTCCACAGGTGATGCCCCGGCCCGAGCGCGGCCGGGCATCCTGCGCGCGCCGTTCACGGTGCGCACGTGGACCGACACGATCCATCTGGTGCTCAACCTGCCCATCGGCATCATCGGCTTCACCTACGCGGTGCTGTTCATCACGCTCGGCGTCGGCCTGACCCCGCTGTTCCTGTTGGGATTGCCGCTGCTGGCGCTGACCCTGATGGGCAGCAGGGCGTTCGGCCGGATGGAGCGGGCCCGGGCGAGCGCACTGCTGGACGAACACGTGCGTGCGCCGGCGCCGCTTCGGCGCCGGCCCGGGCCCATCGGGTGGATCCGGTCCGGCCTGACCGACCGGACCGGATGGCGGGCCAGTCTCTATCTGTTCCTGCAACTGCCCTGGGGAGTCTTCACCTTCGCCGTCACGACGGTGCTGTGGGCGGCCTCGCTGAGCGCGATCACCTATCCGCTCACCCAGCCGCTGTATCGCCGGGCCGACATGCCGGGCGCGATGCTCTGGGGCGACGGGCCGCACGAACCGGGCGCCGACCGCTACCTGGCCGGGCCGGGTCCGGTGTCGCTGACCGTGGCGGCGGGCGTGGTGCTGTTCTTCGCGACCCCGTGGCTGGTCCGCGGGATGGCCAACGTGGATCGGGTAATGGTGCGCGGCCTGCTCGGCCCGGCCTTCCTGTCCGAGCAGGTGCGCGATCTGACCGTGTCCCGGGGGGCCGCCGTCGACACCGCCGCGTCCGACCTGCGCCGGATCGAGCGCGACCTGCACGACGGTGCGCAGGCCCGGCTGGTGGCGCTGGCGATGGACCTGGGCATGGCGAAGGAGAATCTGAGCACGAGTCAGGACACCGAGACCGCGCGGATGGTCGCCTCCGCACACGACGAGGTCAAGCTCGCCCTCCAGGAACTGCGCGACCTGGCCCGAGGCATCCACCCGGCGGTGCTCACCGACCGGGGTCTGGACGCGGCGCTGTCCTCGATCGCGGCCCGCTGCACGGTCCCGGTCCGGGTCGAGGTGGACCTGCCCGATCGACCGCCCGCCCCGATCGAGTCGGTCGCCTACTTCTGCGCGTCCGAGCTGCTGACCAACGTCTCCAAGCACGCGCGCGCCTCGCACGCGTGGGTGACGGTGGGTCACCAGGACGGCCGGATGTACCTGATCGTCGCCGACGACGGCGCGGGCGGCGCCTCGACGGGCAAGGGATCCGGCCTGGCCGGCCTGATCGAGCGGGTGCGCGGCGTGGACGGCACGCTCACCGTGGACAGTCCCGACGGCGGGCCCACCAGGGTCACCGTGTGGCTGCCGCTGTGAGGATCCGCCGGGCCTGAGATTCGACCCGCCCGCGGTACGCCGCATCGACTCGAATCCGGAAGACTGTAGCCGCACCCGCTCTTCGGGTGCGGCTACCGGATTTGGGGGATGTGAACGCTGTGCGCGTCGTCATCGCTGAGGATTCCGTACTACTCAGAGACGGTTTGTCCCGTCTGTTGACCGCTCGTGGCCACGAGGTCGTCGGCGAGGTCGGGGACGCCGAGCAACTGGTCACCGTCGCGGGACAGCTGCGCCCCGACGTCTGCGTCGTGGATGTGCGGATGCCGCCCACACACACCGACGAGGGCATTCGGGCGGCGGTGCGGATGCGGGCGACCCTGCCCGAGGTGGGCGTGCTTGTCCTGTCACAGTACGTCGAGGAGCAGTACGCGACGGAACTGCTGGCGGGCAACACCAGCGGCGTCGGCTATCTACTCAAGGACCGGGTCGCCGACGTCGGCGACTTCGTCGCGGCGGTCGAGCGGGTCGCGAGCGGTGGCACCGCGCTCGACCCCGAAGTGGTCTCCCAGCTCCTCGGCCGCTCCCGCAAGCGCGACGTGGTGGAAAAGCTCACACCGCGCGAGCGCGAAGTGCTCGGTCTGATGGCCGAGGGACGCACGAACGCGGCGGTCGCGCAGGCCCTGGTGGTGTCGGACGGCGCGGTGGAGAAGCACGTCAGCAACATCTTCGGGAAGCTCGGCCTCGCACCCAGTGACACCGATCACAGACGCGTCCTCGCGGTACTCGCGTATCTCGGATCCTGACATCGTAGGGATCGAATTACTGGACCCATGCAATCATCCGGTCGATCGGAGCCGCCGTCCCATCTCCGGGTGGGCTCTTGGTTTGCTTGGATATAGGCGGATATGTACCCCCCTGCGGGCCATGTCCGAAGCGTGACGCCGCTCACGTCGCGCGCCAGGGCGGATCCTCGCCCGCTCCGGGGGGCGCCACGGCCCCCGGCTGTGCCGCCGTACGATGAAAACTGCGACATCCGCGCGGTGCGCGGACCAACCGCCGCAGCGCCGAGGAGGTCCTTCCCCGTGACCAAGCAGGTCAAGCAGCTCGACCGGGTAGTGATCCGGTTCGCCGGCGATTCCGGAGACGGAATGCAGCTGACGGGCGACCGTTTCACGTCCGAGACGGCGACGTTCGGAAACGATCTGTCGACCCTTCCCAACTTCCCCGCCGAGATTCGGGCACCCGCGGGCACCCTGCCGGGTGTGTCGAGTTTCCAGCTCCACTTCGCCGACCACGACATCCTGACGCCGGGCGATGCCCCGACCGTCCTGGTCGCGATGAACCCGGCGGCGCTCAAGGCCAACATCCGCGACCTGCCGCGCGGGGCGGAGATCATCGTCAACACCGACGAGTTCTCCAAGCGCGCGATGGCCAAGGTCGGCTACGCGAACAGTCCGCTCGAGGACGGCTCGCTGGACGCCTACAACGTGCACGCGATCCCGCTGACCACGTTGACGGTCGGCTCGCTGGCCGAGTTCGAGATCTCCAAGAAGGACGCCGAGCGGGCGAAGAACATGTTCGCGCTCGGTCTGCTGTCCTGGCTGTACCACCGGCCGACCGAGGCGACCATCGCGTTCCTGCGCAGGAAGTTCGCCAAGCTGCCGGTGATCGCCGAGGCGAACGTCGCGGCGTTCAAGGCGGGTTGGAACTTCGGCGAGACCACCGACGACTTCGCGGTCTCCTACGAGGTGGCCCCGGCCAAGCTGCCGGCCGGGACGTACCGCAACATCACCGGCAACCTCGCGCTGTCCTACGGCCTGGTGGCCGCCGGGCAACTGTCCGAGCTGCCGGTCTACCTCGGTTCGTACCCGATCACCCCGGCCTCGGACATCCTGCACGAGCTGGCCAAGCACAAGAACTTCGGCGTGCGCACGTTCCAGGCCGAGGACGAGATCGCGGGCATCGGTGCCGCGCTCGGCGCGTCCTTCGGCGGCGCGCTCGGCGTGACCACCACCTCCGGTCCGGGTGTCGCGCTCAAGTCCGAGACGATCGGCCTCGCGGTTTCCCTGGAACTGCCCCTGCTGATCATCGACGTGCAGCGCGGCGGCCCCTCGACCGGTCTGCCGACCAAGACCGAGCAGTCCGACCTGCTCCAGGCCATGTTCGGCCGCAACGGCGAGGCGCCGGTGCCCATCGTGGCCCCGCAGACCCCGTCCGACTGCTTCGCGGCCACCATCGAGGCGGCCCGGATCGCGCTGAAGTACCGCACCCCGGTCTTCCTGCTGTCCGACGGCTACCTGGCCAACGGCTCGGAGCCCTGGCGACTGCCCGAGACATCCGAACTGCCGGACCTGCGGGTCGAGTTCGCGACCGAGCCGAACCAGGAGATGCCGGACGGGACCAAGGAGTTCTGGCCGTACAAGCGCGACCCCGAGACGCTGGCCCGCCCGTGGGCGGTCCCCGGCACGCCGGGTCTGGAACACCGCATCGGCGGAATCGAGAAGGCCGACGGGATCGGTTCGATCTCCTACGACCCGGCCAACCACGACCTGATGGTGCGCACCCGGCAGGCCAAGGTGGACGGCATCGCGAAGGACATCGAGCCGCTGTGGGTCGACGACGCGACCGGTGACGCCAAGGTGCTCGTGATCGGCTGGGGTTCCACCTACGGTCCGATCGCTGCCGGTGTCCGCCGGGTACGGGCCGCGGGCGGCAAGGTCGCGCAGGCCCACCTGCGTCACCTCAACCCGTTCCCGGCCAACACGGCCGAGGTCCTCAAGTCGTACGACAAGGTGATCGTCCCGGAGATGAACCTGGGTCAGCTCGCCCTGCTCCTGCGCGGGAAGTTCCTCGTGGACGCCATGTCGTACAACCAGGTTCGCGGTCTGCCGTTCAAGTCCGAGGAACTGGCTCACGTGATCCAGGAAGTGATCGAGAGTGTCTGAGTCTGCGAACGGCGCCGGCGGCTTCCCATCGCTGTCGCTGATCCCGAAGGCCGACGGCAAGCAGTCCATGAAGGACTTCAAGTCGGACCAGGAGGTGCGCTGGTGCCCGGGTTGCGGGGACTACGCGATCCTGGCGGCGGTGCAGGGCTTCATGCCCGAGCTCGGCCTCCGCAAGGAGAACATCGTGTGGGTTTCGGGCATCGGCTGCTCCAGCCGCTTCCCGTACTACATGAACACGTACGGCATGCACTCGATCCACGGTCGCGCGCCGGCCATCGCCACCGGTCTGGCCACCTCGCGCGAGGACCTGTCGGTATGGGTGGTCACCGGTGACGGCGACGCGCTCTCGATCGGCGGCAACCACCTGATCCACGCGCTGCGGCGCAACGTCAACCTGAAGATCCTGCTGTT
>NZ_JBEXCV010000278.1:0-5990 GCF_040605455.1 Embleya sp. NPDC005575
CCCGCTCTTCGTTACGCGAGCCCAAGGTGTACCCCTCCCGCGCGTCGCCCCACCCAAGAAACCAGGTGACGGCCCGGTGGCTCGGGGCCCCCCGCGACCCCCCCACCCACGGGATCCGATCGGCTCGGCCCCGAGCGGGCACGAACTCCGGATTGATGCAGGAAACGCAGGAATAGGGGACCCCGATGCGCAAGGGGAAGAACGAACGCGACCGCGAACGCACGGCCGCGAGGGCCTGCGAGGCCGTTGAGAAGTATTGCGGGATCGCGGCCGAGCACAACTCGGAGCTGCGACTGGGATCGGATTTCCGCAAGGACATCGAACTCCTCGCCGGATTCAACGATCTGCACTACGCCGCTCTCTACGCCGTTGTCGGGCGAAAGCCCGAAGCGCTCTGGATCGCAGCGGCCAACGCGAGCGGGAGCAACGTCTTCCTCCCGATGCCCACGCCCTCCACCCTGGTGCTCGGACTCGGTTCCTGCACTTTCCACGTCGTGCTCTATCTCAACGGACACCAGGAGCAGTACGCGCAACACCTCCACCACCGCCTGGAGCCGTGGGACCTGCTGCCGCGCAGGTACGCCGGGCGCGTCAATCTGCTTCCCCACAAGGAGAAGCGGGGCGAGGTCTGGTACTCCGGCGGAGGAAGGCAGCACCACAACGGACTGCTGCCCCGGGACCGTGACGGGCTCCGCGTGGGCGACCACGTCGAGTTCAGTCTGGCGTGGGACGCCAAGCGAAGGTCTTCGGTCGCGGTCCTGCTCACCCCACCCGGACAGCACGATCGCCGCCTCGGCGTCACCCCCATGCAGCGCGCGTTTCACGTGTCGGCGGAAACCGCCGCCTGAGAGAACGGATGTGTCGACCGTGCCCGTCAGCGATCAAGGAATCCCCGTCGAAGTCATGCTGCGCCAAGCGGGTCTGCGCAAGCGACGCGGGGAACTGATGACCCTTCAACTCCAGGCCCAACAACGCAACTGGGAACGCATCTTCGACACCATCGTCCGCGTCGACGGGCCGTTGGCGAAGGACATCGCCGAGATCACCGGCCTGGGCGGCAGCACGGTGACCGGGGTGCTACAGCGGATGGAGGAGAAGAACCTGATCACCCGCAAGCCCGTCGCCCCCGACGGGTCGAGGCGCCTCGGACGGTCCGCCCCGGTCCGCGTCGTCGCCGGCAGGCACTACCTCGCCGGGGTGGAGATCCGGCGCGACGGCCTCACCGGCCTGATCGTCGACCTGCGCGGCGAGCCCGTCGGCGAACCACGGGAACTCGCGCTGGCGCCCGTTCGCGGGCCCATGGACGTCGACATCCTCGTCGACGGCGTGCGTGACCTCGTCGACGAACTGACCCTGAACCTGCGCGAACTTCGCGACGACGCGCAGGCCCCGCTCCTGGGTCTGGGCGTCGAACTGGGCGGCCACATCGACGGCCGCAGCGGGGAGGTCGTCTGTTCCCCCCACCTCCAATGGGGGGAACACTGGGCGATCCCGCGGGTGCCGTTGCGCCGTCTCCTGCGCGCGGCCACCCGGCTGCACACCGTGGTCGACAACGACGCCAACGCGCTCGGCACGGCGCAGAGATGGTTCGGGGCCGCCCGCAACGAAGACTCGTTCCTCATGGTGCTCGTCACCCGGGACGGGGTCGGCGGGTCCGAGTTCCGCGACGGCCAACCCCATCGGGGAGCGACCGGCAAGGCCGGGGAACTCGGCCACATAGTCGCCGTCCCCGGCGGTGAGCCGTGTCGTTGCGGCAATCGCGGATGCGTGGAGGCCATGGCCACCGCGCCGGCGATCGTCAACGCCGCCGATGCCAAGGACCTGGACGAGGCCCGCGCACGCGCCGCCGGCAAGGAGGCCGGCGCCCGGAAGGCATTCGCCGACGCGGGCACCGCGCTGGGACGCGGCCTGGCCTCCATGATCACCTGCACCGACCCGGCAAAGATCATCTTCACCGGTGACGCCGTCACCGCGTCGGAGTCGGACGCCCACAGGCTCGTCCTGTACAGCGACGACTATCACGAGGCGATGCTGCGTGCCGTCGACGAGTACACCGTCTTCTCAGGTCCCCCGCCGGGCTCCTTCCTGCTCATCCAGGACAAGGAGCATTGGAACGGTCCCCGCGGCGCGGCAACCATGGTCATCCGCGACGTCATCGCGGGGGCCGTCGACGTCGGCGGGACCGCCCAGCGCTAGTGCCGTGGCCGGAGAGGTGTACCGGTTCCCGGCGCCCGGCACGGCCCCTCGCCGCACCGCCGCACCGCCGAAACGCCCGAGTACTTCGGTACGCGAACGTTCCGGCGGCACACCGAGGAACCGCACCGGACAGAACCGGTACTTCCGGCCACGGCACCAGCGCCACGCCCGATCCACCAGGATTCGCCGGACCGGACCCGGCGCTGCGCCCGGCAAACCTTCCCGGTCACGGCACCCGACCACCGCACCACCCGGGGATCGCCACAGCGCTCGCCGTACTTCCCGCACCACCCCAACGCCACAAGACGGAGCCTGCGCCCATGTCTGAAAACGTCCCCTCGGTTTCCGCGCAGAGCGCGGCATCGCCCACCCCCCGGCTCGCCATCGGCATCGACATCGGCGGCACCAAGATCGCCGGTGGCGTCGTGACCCCGTCCGGAGAGATCCTGCGGTACCTGCGCATCCCCACACCCCCCGGACGGGAGGGGACACCCATCGCCCTTCTGGAACTCATCGCCCGACTCCGGGCCGAGTACCCGGCGATCGGGGCCGTCGGGGTCGGCGCCGCGGGAATGGTCGAGTGGCCCGCCGGGCTCCTGCGCTGGGCGCCGAACAACGACTACCAGGAACTGCCTTTGCGGGACCTGCTGATCGAGCGCACCGGCCTTCCCGTCGTCGTGGAGAACGACGCCAACACCGCGGCCTGGGCCGAAGGGCGCCTCGGCGGCGGCGCCGGGCGCGACAACGTCGTCGTCCTCACCGTGGGAACCGGCATCGGGGGCGGGCTGATTCTGGACGGGGCCCTCTACCGCGGACACACCGGCATCGGCTCCGAGGTCGGCCACATCATCGTCAACCCGGAGGGCGGCAACATCTGCGGCTGCGGGGCCACCGGCTGCCTGGAGGCCCAGGCATCGGGAACGGCACTCGGACGCATGGCCCGCGAAGCCGTCGCCGCCGACCCCGACGGTGCGCTGGCGGGCTTCGCCCCGAGCCCCGACGAGGTGACCGGTGAGACCGTCTTCGCCGCGGCCGAACAAGGGGACCCCACGGCGGATGCCCTCTTCGAGCGGCTCGGCTTCTGGCTCGGCGCCGGTGTCGCCTCACTCGTCAACATCTTCGATCCCGAGATCGTCGTCATCGGCGGCAGCCTCGGAGCCACCGGGGATCACCTGTTCCGTCCCACCCGAGCCACCTTCGAACGCCTCGTCGTCGCCCGGGACCACCGAAAACTGCCCCCCATCGTCCCCGCCGCACTCGGCACCGAAGCCGGCATCGTCGGCGCCGCAATCCTCGCCCTGGCCGAACATCCCGCCGACCGCGACCACGTCCCGACCCCCGTCGCAGCCGTCAGGTGACGTCCCCTCCGCGATTCGGTACGGCCGCGATCGCGGCCGTACCCGCAGGGTACGTCGGGACGGTTCCCGGGGCCGTCGAGCCAAGGTGGGCCGACGCCGGCCCACGGGTGGGGACGAAGCCGGCCGGACCGAGGCACGATCCCCCTGGACGGGTGATAGCCGGCAGGTCTCACCGTCAGTCCGGCGGAATCTTGGACATCCGACCGATTCGGCGTCGATGATTCGTCGCACCGACCGAGCCTACGCAGGGGAGCAGCACATGGACCGCCGTGACCGGGGACGACGCGAGTTCGCAGGTCTGATGGGTGTGCCGACCGACGCCGCCCTGGCCGAGGTGCGGGCCCGCTCGCCGCAGCTGTACGACGGCATGGTGGACAGCGCCGGCGCCCTGACCAACGCCGAACTCGGGCGTGCCGACCGGGAATTGGCCACGGTCGCGATGCTGGCCGCGCTGGGTGGCGCCGAACCCCAGCTTGCCGTCCACGTCCGAGTGGCGCTGCGCCAGGGCCGCACCCCGGAGGAGTTGCTCGCGCTGTGCGAGCACGTCGCGCTGTACGCCGGGTACCCGCGTGCGCTGAACGCGCTCGCCGTGGTGGACGCGGTGCTGACCGAGGCGGGCATTGCCCGACCTGCCGCGCTGCGCCCGGTGACGCTGTCCGATCACGAGACGGTGGTGGCCGAACACGGCGCCGCGGGCCCGGCCGTGCTGCTGGTGCACTCGCTGGGCGTGGACTGGCGGATGTGGGAGCCGGTGGCGGCGCGACTCGCGGTCGGGCGTCGGGTGTTCGCGTACGACCTGCGCGGTCACGGGCGGGCCGCCGGTGCGCCCGCGGCCGGCGGCATGGCCGAACTGGGCGCCGATCTGCTCGGTGTGCTCGACGCGCTCGGCCTGGAACGGGCACACCTGGTCGGCCTGTCCCTGGGCGGCGCGATCGCGCAGACCGCCGCCGTTGTGTACCCGGACCGGGTCGCGTCGCTGGCCCTGCTCGGTGCGCCCGACCACCCGCTGCCCGAGGCGTTCGAGGCCCGGGCCCGGGCCGCCGAGACCGAGGGTATGGCGGCCCAGATCGCGCCGACGCTCACCCGCTGGTTCACCCCCGAGGCGTTGGCCGAGGATCTGCCCGGGGTGCGGTACGCACGCGAGCGCATCCGCCGCTTCGACCCGGCCGACTGGGCCGCGACCTGGCGGGCGTACCGGTCGCTGGACGTACGCGGACGGGTGGACGGTCATCGGCTGCCGACCCTGGTGCTGGCGGGGGAGCGGGACGCCGCGGCCGGGCCGGAGTTCATGGCGGGCGTCGCCGCGCGCATTCCCGGCTCGGTGTACCGGGAACTGCCGGGAACTCCGCACATGCAATCCCTGGAGCGGCCCGACCAGGTCACCGCGGTGCTGGCCGACTTCCTCCCGAAGTCCTAGGCGGGCACGGTCCGTTCGGCGGCTCGTGGGCGCGCCCGGGTGTGGTGGCCGGGGCCGATTGCGGGTTTCCGGGCGGGTTCGTTCGTAGCGTCGGCGCCGTGTCGACGACCCGACCGGGTTCCTGTGGTGCGACCGGCTGCCCCACGGTCGGCTCCGGGCCGTCGGTGCGGGCGCCGGTCAGGATGGCGTCGAGCAGGCCGGGATAGGGCTGTTCCGCAACCGCAGCCTCACCGTCGGGATGAGCATCACCTTCATCTACATGGCCACCTTCGGCGTGCTGCCGTACCTCCTCACCGTGCTGATGCAGAGCGTGCACGGCTACAGCGCGCTGGAGACCGGTCTCGCGTTTCTGATCCCCTCGGTGGCGATCGCCGCCGGCACCCAACTCGGCGAGCGGCCGGCCACCGGGATCGGCACCCGCGGCACGCTGTTGATCGGCTTCGTGATCGGCGCGGTGGGCACGGCCGGGCTCGCCGTCGGGTTCGACGCGGACGCCGGCTACGGCCTGCTACCCGGACTCGTGGTCTCCGGCGTCGGCCAGGGCATCGTGTGGACCGCGATGTGGATCGCCGCGGCCACCGGCACCTCGGCCGAGGAACAAGGCGTCGCCAACGGGATCGCGTCCACCGCGCTCAACCTCGGCAACGCCATCGGCCTCGCGGTGTTCACCGCGATCGCCGACCTCGGCACCGGAGGCAAGACCGGAGCGGCCCTGCGCACCGCCACCGCCGACGGCGAGTTCCTGGTGGTGCTGCTCACCGCCGCCGGCATGATCGGTGGCCTGCTCGGCACCCTGGCCCTGCGCCGGCAGCGCGGCGCCGAGACCGATCCGACGAAGACGACCGTCGGCGCATCGGTTGACGGCGAGGTACTCGCCACGCGGTGACCCGCCCGAGCCTGGAGCCGGTGCACACCCGGCGTTGTGGTACCCGGCCTGTCGCCGCCGCGGAGGGCCGACGCACCGCGCGTCGGTCGTCCGCGCCGGCGCGGGCTGCTGGGCCGGCCACACCCGGCCGCCC
>NZ_JBEXCV010000279.1:0-5972 GCF_040605455.1 Embleya sp. NPDC005575
GGGGACCAGGGGCGGGTCTATCCCCGTCCGGGGGGGGGCCCCGGCACCCGCCCCCCCCCCCGGCGGGCCCGGCGTCGGCCACGCCGGTCGGCCCACCCGCCGAGGGGGTGCGCACATGTGGCCGGCGGGCCGATCGTGGCGGTCGGACCCGGATGGGGAGGCAAGGTCTCCGACGCCGGGCGTGAACGTACACGCCCCCACCGACATCGCCACGGCACTCGCCCGAGCCCCGTCCCGGACGGCGGAGCGCCACAGGGTCGGTCGGGTGGAACGACGCACCGGCGCTGCCGCCGCGGCGCCGAACGTGGACGACGGCATGGCACCGAAGCGGCAACCCTCCACCGGCCGATATCGAACCCCGGCCGAGAGGTCGAGGCGGAATGCGATCGTGGTTTGTCGTGTGTTGCCGGCATGATGCGCCGACGACTGCGACGTGCGACCGGGGGAGACGCGATGCGGGGCAATACCGTGTGGGGTGTGGGCTGTGTGATCGCCCTGACGCTGGCCGGGGCCGGTTGCTCCGGGGGTTCCGACACGAACAAGACCACCCCGAAGCCGGGTTCGGGAAGCGTGGTTCCGACGACGAAGGCGTCCTCGCCGGTCTCGCGCGCCGCGTTCCCCGGCCTGGGACAGGTCGCCAAGGCGGGTGACTGGCAGGTGTCCGTCTCCGCGTTGACACCCACCGACGCGACCGCGGCGGCGCGTTCGTTGCCGGCGCAGTCGATGCCGTTACGGGCGACGGTGACCCTGACGAACACCGCCAATCACATCGCGTCGGTGCCCACGACGGTGGTCACCGCGCGATACGGGGCGCTGGGGCGGACCGCGACCGCGTTCACCGACACGCACCTGCCCGGTCTGCCGAAACCGTCCTCCTCCACATCGAGGGCGCGCGTGCTTCCCGGAGGAGTGTTCACCGCCGACATCGGCATTGCGGTCCCCGCGCGGGCATCGGGCGAGAGCGTCACCGTCACCACCGAGGTCACCGAGGAGGGCATGGTCAACGGCGAGAACGTCTTCTTCGAGGGCAGGTTGCCCGGCACCCCCCAGGACGCGCCCGAACCCGTCCCGGGCTCCGGACCTCCCCCGACCGGGGCCGTCCTGCCCCTGGGGGCGTGGTCGCAGCACGGTTACCGGGTCGGACCGCTGCGGCTCGAGGCGACGCCGGCGACGGACGGACGCCGGACCGCGTCGCTGGACCTGAGCTACGACAACAAGGGCACCTCGACCCGTTCCGGCCTGGGCCGCTCGCTCAGCGTGCTCACCGGCCCCGACCTCACCGAGGCGGACGAGGTCAGGGCGTGGCTGGACTACCACGACGCGCCGATCGCGCCCGGACGCATCGCCACCGTCACCGTGTCCGTCACGCTCCCCGAGAACGCGATCCCCGGGCCCGTCACCGTCGAACTGATCGGCGGATCCGGCCTGGAACGCACCCCCTACACCGGCACCCTGAACTGACCCGGCCCCAACGGGATCACGACGCGCTCGCCGGTCACGATCACATCCTTCGGGAACGTCTCGAGGACCCGCACACTCCCGGACACCACATCGGCCTCGGCGACCCGGTCCCCGGTTCGCTGCGCCCGGCCTCGCAGTCGGTGGCGATGGCGAGCCTGCCGCCGGATCGAAGTTCGAGACGATCGCGGATCGGATGCGGCCCGGCCGACCACAGGGGAACATACGGCCGGCAAGTCCTGTAATCGTGGCTTGACTCCTGGCAAAATCATCGCCGTAAGCCTTGGATCACTGTCACTGCGTCGCACACAGCCCTTGGCAGAGCTTGGTTGTGGCCCTCGAATGCGCCTGCGAAAGCGGACGGATTCGGGGGCACAGCTCTTTCCGTTTGCGTCCGGCCTAGTGTCGCGGACCTTCGTTCCCCGCGCGCCGGGTGTCGCCGACACCGCGGCGGCAACGCATCGCCGCGCACGGCGAGGAACCGACGAACCGGCCCCGGGCAGAGCACTCGCAGCTTCCGCCACCTCGGCGCCGCGTGTCGTGACGGCATCGCCGTTGTCGATGTCGCGCCCTTCTTCCCGGTCGGCAGCCCCCGGACGCCACCCGATCCGGTCGGTCGTTCCGCCGACCGAGCCTTGGCGATTCCCCGGCCCCGGTTCGCGCTTCCCCCTGGCCGTACCGGTCTGCCCGTCCCGTATCCACAGAGAGGTGTTCACATGCCCGCCGGCAACGTGGCGCGGTCCCGCGTCCGAGACCTCGCCGAGCAATTGACCGACCGGCGCCGCCTGGTCCTGCGCGCACTCGCCACGCATCGCATCCTGACCTCGCATCGGATCACCGAGATGGCGTTCAACAGCCCGAGCACGGCCCGACGCCGCATGAAGGACCTCGAAGACAAGGGCGCCATCCACCGCTTCCGACCCTGCGCGGAAAACGGATCGAGCCCGTTGCACCTCATCCTGTCCCCGGCCGGCGCCGCCGTGACGGCCGTCGAGACCGGCGAGGAGCCCGGCCCGGCCGCCCGCCGAGCCCTCGAGGACCGCCGATTCATCCTGATGAGCGGACTGCGCCTGGCGCGCCTCATCGGTGTCGACGCCTTCCGCGCCGCCCTCGAATCCCACGCCCGCGCACACCCCGACGCGGCCGTCGAACGGTGGTACGGAGCAGACGAGACCCCGGACCTCGACGTCCCGCGCGGCCTCGACCGCCCGGACGCGGTCCTGATCTGGCGCGAAGGGCCCGGCCGGTCGGTCCTGGCGGTGGAGTTCGACACGGGAACCGAGCAATCGCGCCGTCTCGCCGACCGGGTCGCCCGGTACGCGTACGCGCGGCCCCGGCGCCGCGAGGGGGAGGAGCCCGTCGGACGGGAAGATCCGGTCGTGCTGTTCGTCTTCGGTTCCGAGCTCCGCGAGTCGAACGCCCGCGCCGCCTTGACGTACTTCGCGGACGAGGTGCCGATCGCCACGGGGGTGTGGCGTGCCGGGACCTCTCCCGCGGGCGCGTTGTGGCTCCCCTGGGGCCGGCGGACACGCACGACGCTCGCCGGGCTCGGGGAGGCCCGCCATCGGTCCGCGCCCGGCCCGACCCCGTGACCGACACGCTCCGCGCGCGTACGTGTCGTGAGTGAACCCTCGAACGGAAGGAAGTCCTCCTGTGGTCCCATGCCCGAGTTGCGGACGCGTCGAGCAGGTCGTCCGGGTCCAAGGCCTCTACGAGAGCGGGGTGAGCGTCACCAGGTCCGTGGGGCGAACGTCCGTGCGGGTGCACGGATCCCACGGCGTGCAGAGCGCCGTCGGGACGATCCGCGCCTGCGGTACGACCCGGACGTCGTTGTCGCGTTCGCTGCGGCCGCCGCCGCGCCCGTGGTCCGCCCGCGGCCGTGGGCAGGCGATGGTCGCGGCGCTCGTGGTGATGTTCGTGACGGGCATCGCGATCAACGCGGCCCTGGGGTCGGCGGCCTCCTGGGCGGGGCTCGCCGCGGCGGCGTGGTTCCTGGTCGCGTACCGCAAGCGCCACCGGGTGGCCCATCCGCAGTGGTGTCGGCGATGGACGCTCTGGAGACGCCTGTTCTGTTGCCGCCGCTGCGACGGAGTGTTCCTGCCCGCGGGGGAGTTCCCGCCGCCTCTGGGCGGGCGACTGGTCGAGCGCCGCAACCTGCACGCCTACCTCGCGGAGTGCGCCGCCGCAGGGAAGGCGTAGCCGAACAATGAACAGGCCCGCGTGTGCGTCGACTTCGGCGCGCCGCACTTCGCCGAGGTGCCACCACGCGCGGGCGAGGTCGGTGTGCGGGCGCCCGCGCCGTTCGGCGGTGGGGAACCGCCCGGATGCGGGTTGCGGCCGGCATGCCGGCCCGGGCCCGCCCTGGCCCGCCCCCGAACTCGAAGACCTCATCGAGGACGCGACGACACACGTCGCCGACCGACGCCGGCGGACCGCACCCGCGCGGTGGGCGCGTGCGGGCCGGCTCTCGCCGGAGCGCCGCAACGCGGGCGCGTTCGCGAAAGAAGTGCCGGCGGAGCACGACCAAGCGTCGAGGGTGAGATGTGGCGAGCTCAGTCCACGGGTCGAAGCCGTCGACCGCCCCCGGTGAAAGGGGTGACGGCGTCCTGGGCGCCGATGCATTCGTAGGGCTGCCATGTCGTCTCGTCGTGTCGGCTCTGCCATCCGGGCCGGATGGTCAGGGCCGCGAGGCGGTGTGCGGGGATGGCGACGGGTGGGTGTCGCCCCTCGGCGACGGGCCGGAAGTCGATGTGCCGTTCGCCGACGCCGGCCAGGGGAGCCGTAGACACTCGTCAGGAACGTCTGTTCGTCCCGGCGCCCGCACTCGACGTCCAACCGCAGCACGACGCCCGCACCGGCGCCCTCGTCCACGCCTGCCTCGGCTCCACCTGCACCCCATGACCCGGACCACACCCACCCCACCTCCACGACCGCGATCCCCGGAGGGCACCTGTGACACCACCACGCCCGCGCCGCCGCGCGCTGCGCCGCGGCGCGGTCCCGGTGGTCGCGGCCCTGCTCACCCTGGCCGCAGCCCCCGCCGACACCACGCCTTCCGCCGGCGCCGGCTCGGCCGGGATCGGGCCGGCGGAGCGGGCGGCCCTGGCGGCGGATTTGCGCCAGGAGTGCGCCCGGCACCCCGCCGTTGCCGACGGGCTGGGTGAAGAGCAGGTTCGAGGTGTGTGCATCGGCGGCGGGAGGTGGTGTTGGCGACGAAGGACCGGCCGCCGAAGCGGCTGGGCACGATGTGGTTCGACGAGTGGCAACTCGGCTTCGCCTACGACGGCGACCGCCGCGTCGACTTCGTCTCCAGCCTGGAGAACATCCAGGCCTCCACCGTGCCCGGCCAGGACGCACGCGCATGGCCGATCCGCGTCACCTACAGCGCCACCGTCTCCGACGGCGGCGGCGCAGACATCGTCCGCCCCGCCGACCAGGACCGCACCGACCTGTGGGGAGCGTGGGACGCCCGCCCCCAGACCGTCCTGACCTACACCTCGCCCGACGGCGCGGTCGGCACACCGTTCAAGAGGCTCTTTGCCACGATGCTGGTGCGGTTCGAGGTCACCGGCCCGCCCGGCGCCGACCCCTACGTCGACGAACGCAGCGCCGTCCTCCGGGGGCGGTTCGACTCCGCCGGACGCGTCGCCGGCAAGACCTGCGGCACCGTCTTCCCCGACCACAAACCCACGTTCGCGGTGAGCCTGGGCAACCCGGACGAGGACGAGAGCGCCCGCCACATCGACGACGCCCTGCACCACGCGGACAAGACGTTCCCCCCGACCGTCGGCAAGAACGTCCCCGCCGAACTCCACCGCCTGATCGACCCCGCCCTCCAGGAACGGAACCGCGCAGCCGTAGGGAAGGTGTGCACCGAGGTGTGGGGGGACTGGGCCGGGCAGCGCCTGGACTGCGACGAGTACCCGTTCGCCGCGACGAAGGAGGGCGCCTCGCTCAGCGACGGGCACTTCTCCGCGCGCCTGATCGACCGCGACGACAACCAGCGCGTGGGCAGCCGCCTGGGGAGCACCTTCTACGGCGAACACCGCATGCTCGACGGCGACGCCTTCCTCGTCACCGTCGTCCCCTGATCATCGGACTCGTTCGTCTAGGACCGTCCGCTTCCCCGCCGGTTCCAGCCCTTGGGGCCGTCCCTGGTGTCGCGGGTGCGGAAGAACGCGAGGAGGCGTTCGTCCCAGGGGATCTGCACGGCGTTGCCGACGCTGGTCCACTCGGCGCGGGGCACGGGCCAGTCGGGGTGGTCGGTCAGTTGCGCGACGCGTTGGCGTGTCATGTGTTCGGCGAGGCCGAGGGCGACTACGCGTTCGGCGATCTGCGTGAAGGACAGGCGGGTGATCTCGCGGGGTGTGTCGTCGCCGCCCACTCGAAGCCTCTCCTTGCCCGTCGGGACCTGTTCGGTGAGCTTCGCCGATCCCTTGCGGGTCGGCAAGGGATCGGCGAAGGGGCGATGGTACCCGTCCCCCCTCGTCCCGCCCCAGGCGCGCTCCGCCCAC
>NZ_JBEXCV010000280.1:0-5910 GCF_040605455.1 Embleya sp. NPDC005575
GTTGGCTGGGAGCCAACGGCCGCCGGATCAAGGCTGGTTGATGGATCGATGAATCCGACTACCGCAGGACACCGCGGACGGCCTCGGGATCCGTGGGCGGGAGGGGCGTGGCCGGGCCCGCGGTCTTGGTTGTGACGTCCGGCGGCGGAGTCACGTAGACGGGCTCGGGATCGGGTCCCGGGGCGCACGTCTTGGCGATCCGGCCGCCGCCCTTGGGGAGACTGCCGTCGCGGAGGTACGCGGTGAACGTGTCGTCCAGGCAGGCGTTGCCGTGGAACAGGATCTCGTGGAAGCTGCCGCCGGTCTGGACGACCAACTTCGATCCGGGCAGCGCGTCACGCATGGCCAGACCGCCCTCGTACGGGGTGGCGGCGTCCTCGGTGGCCTGGAAGAGCAGGACGGGCGGTAGACCCTTGCCGGTGATCTTCATGCGTCCGGCCGGATTGCCCTGGCCGGGCCAGAACATGCAGGCCGCGTTGTACCACATGTTGTTGTAGGTGTAGAAGGGCGCGGTGGCGTTGACCCTGGCCTGGTCCTTCTTCCAGAACTCCCAGTCGCGCGGCCACGCGTTCTCGTTGCACTGCGCCGCGTTGTACGCCGGGAAGCCGGCGTCGTCCGTGCCCGGCGCCGCGTAGCGGTTGTAGGCGATGTTCAGCGGCCGGGTGTCGTGTCGGGTGACGTAGGCCGAGAGCACGGTGGCCATCCGGGGCCAGCGCAGGAAGTTGTAGCCGCCGCCGTAGAAGGTGTCCTCGAACTCCGCCGGGCCGATCTTGCCGGGGGCCGGGGCGGCGTCCACCGGGTCGGTCCGCAGGGCGGCCTCGACCCGGTCGTACGCCTTCCTGATCGTGGCGGCGTCCGTACCCAGGTGGTAGATCGAGTCGGCCTTGGCCGTCCAGTCGGCGAAGGCGTCGAAGCGGCGCTGGTGTTCCTTGTCCTGCAGGATGTTGTGGTCGTACCAGGGGATCGTCGGGCCGACGATGCTGTCCAGCACCATGCGCCGGACGCGCGAGGGGAAGAGTTGGCCGTAGGTGGAGCCCAGCGAGGTGCCCCAGGAGCCGCCGTAGAAGTTGATCTTCGGTGCTCCGAGCGCCCGCCGGATGCTGTCCATGTCGCGTGCGCTGTCGACCGTGGTCATGTGCGGCATCAGCCAGGACCAGTCGGCCGCGCAGTCGGCGGCGTACCCGGCCGCCTTCGTCAGCCAGGCTTTCGAAGTGCCCTGGCTTATCTGATAGTCGGGCCGCTCACCGTGGAAGTATTCGGCGTCGCAGACGACATGGGGCTCGCTGGCGTTGGTGCCGCGCGGGTCGAAGCCGATCCAGTCGTAGGTCGAGGCGACGTCCTGGGGGATCTGGCCGGAGATGAACGCGGGCATCCAAAGCCCGGAGTTCCCGGGGCCGCCGGGGTTGAGCAGGATCGGACCTTGTTGCTTGTTCTTGGCCGCTGTGGCGGGCAGCCGGTTCACCTTGATCTTGATCTTGGGGCCGTGCGGGTTGGCGTAGTCCACCGGCACGTCGAGCATCGCGCACTGGAGCGCGGGCGTGGTGGCGTCGTTACAGGAGCTCCAGACGAGTTTTCCCTGCCCGGTGTCCTCGGGTCCGGCGGAGTCGGGCGCGGCGCCGACGGAGGCTCCGCTGAGGGCCACCAGCGCCACGGCTGCCGAGAACAGGGCTATGACTTTTCTCATAAGCGAATGATGTGACATGTGAAATTGCATAGCCACATGGATCACTGGACGTTACCAAGCTGTGACCGAGGTGGAGTCGGCGATCCGCCGGGGACGACCGGAAGCGTGGGCGGCCGCGGTTCGTGGCGCGCCGACGATGGATCGGCGCCGGTTCACGGCCCGGTGCGGGCCGGGCCTGGTGGGTCGGGTGGGGACAACACCTCGCGCAGGGCCGCCATCCAGGCCACCGGTCCGTCGGTGACGCCGGCGACCACCACGCGGCGGGCCAGGCCCGCGAGGAGTGCGCCGAGGGCGCCGGGGCGCAGGTCCTCGTCGGGGTCGACACCCAGGCGGGCGGCGGCGATGCCTACGGCGTCCTGGGCCAGCGCGTCGATGCGCAGGATCGCGAATTCGTGCACGGAGCGGATGTCGGCGAAGCGGCGGCGCAGTTCGCGGCGTCGGGCCATCGTGGCGGCCGGCTCCTCGTGGGTCGCGTTCCCGTAGCGCTCGAAGGCGTGCGACAGGGCCGCCCACAGGTCCAGTTCCGCGGGCGCTGCGGCGAACTCGTCGACGAGGAGCCGTCCGAAGCCCCAGCCGAAGAGCAGCGCCTCCTTGCTCTCGTAGTAGCGAAAGAACGTGCGGTGCGCGACGGGAACAGGCGGCGATGATGCTGCACGCCGGCGTCGACCAGTTCGGTGGCGAGACCCGATCCGACCTGATCGTCGACGCGGTACGCTCCGGCGCCGTCGACGAGGCGCGCATCGACGCGTCGGCCCGACGCATCCTGCCCGACAAGTTTCGACTCGGCCTGTTCGACGACCCGTACGTCGACCCCGGTGGCCAGCGGCACGACCGCGGCGGCCGTGCCCTGCAGGGCGCGCGCGGTGATCAGGACGCCGATGTCGGACGTCATCGCGCACAGGGCCGATCCCACCGTCATCACCGCGAGCGCGCCGACGAGGATGCGACGCCGGCCGTACATGTCGCCGGCGCGCCCCAGTACCGGGTTGAGCACCGCACCGGACAGCAGCGTGGCGGTCAGCATCCAACTCACCGTGCCCGGCGACGACCCGGTATCGCCGGGCAGCGCGGGCAGCAGCGGCACGATCACCGTCTGCATGAGCGCCATGAGGGTGCCGCCGAAGGCCAGGGTCGGCACAATCAGACGGGAACGAAGGCCGGACGAAGGTACGGCGGTTGCCACGAGACGGCTCCCGGATCCAGGGGCCGCCAACCGAACTGACGACCCGTCAGATCAGGTGTGTCACGATCTTCCGCAGAACGCCGGCACACGTGACGGACATCGCACCACCACAATCGGGCCCACCGCCCCGCGCCGTCGCCGGTGGTCCGTCGCCGCGCGGTCCGGGGCGCGGGTCACAGGCCGATGGATCCGTCGATGCGTTCGCGCAGCAGGTCGGCGTGGCCGTTGTGGCGGGCGTATTCCTCGACCATGTGGATCAGCGCCCAGCGCAGCGGCACCGTTCCGCGCCACCCGTCGTCGCCCGCCACGTCGAGGTCGGCCGCATCGATCGTGAAGCGCTCGGCGAAGGCGACCTCCGTGCGCCACGCTTCCCATGCCCGCTCGTCTCGACATCGGGCGCCGCACTGTTGGCCGGGGCCGCACCCCGGGTCCACGGCCACAGCCGGGGTCGGCCCGGCTACATACTGCTTGTACAAGCAAGCAACCCTTTCGCCGACGGTCCGGCCGGACGTGCCGCGATCCTGCCGATCTGCGGGCTTCAGGCGGCGCGCGTTTAGGCCATTCGGGTTGTCGTCGGTGAAAGCCCGCCTCCCCGGCTGTGGGGGCCCCATCGTGAAGGAGGGCGGCCGAAGGGTCGTCCCGGGGCGGGAAGGAGTACGGATGTCTCCTGGGACGGTTGTGTTCGCGGTATCCGAGGCGGCCGACGGCGCGGGCGTCGAGGCCGAAGAACTGCGCCGGATCCGAGCGGCGCTCCAGGCCGACGGCTTCGACGTGCGGTGGGTGACCCGGGCGCGGGACGCGGCAGGCGTGTTGCGGTCCGATCCGCGCGTGGTGGCGGCCGTGGTCGATTGGGAACTCGAAGCGGCGGACGGGCATCCGGACGCGGCCGCCGTGTTGCGCGGGGTGGGCGAGCGCTTTCGGGACCTGCCGACGTTCCTGGTTCTCGGCCACCACGATCCGGCGGAGCTGCCGTTGTTCGTCGCGGAGACCGTGGTCGGCTACGTGTGGCTGTCGGAGGACACCCCCGGCTTCATCGCGGGCCGGATCGCCCACGCGGCCCGCACGTATCTGGACGCTCTGCTGCCGCCGTTCTTCGCGGCCTTGCGCCGGTTCGACGACTCGTTCGAGTACTCGTGGCACACCCCGGCGCACGCGGGCGGCGTGGCGTTGCTGAAGTCCCCGGTCGGCAGCATGTTCCACGAATACTTCGGGGAGCAGCTTTTCCGCAGCGATCTGTCGGTGTCGGTGGCCGAGTTGGGGTCGCTGTTCGAGCACACCGGGCCGATCGGCGCGGCGGAACGCAACGCGGCGCGGGTGTTCGGCGCGGATCGCACCTACTTCGTGCTCGGTGGCGACTCGACCGCCGACCGCCTCGTGGGCCACGCCTCGATCGGGCTCGACGAGATCGCGTTGATCGACCGCAACTGCCACAAGTCGGTCCTGCACGGCCTGGTGATGTCCGGGGCTCGGCCGGTGTACCTGGTACCGACCCGCAACGGATACGGACTCGCCGGCCCGGTCCCGGCAGGCGCACTGGCCCCGGAGGCCCTGCGGGCGCGGATCGCGGGACACCCGTTGACGGCGGACGCCGTCTCACCCGTGCCCGTGTACTCCGTGTTGACCAACTCGACGTACGACGGCCTGTGTTACGACGCGGTGCGAGCGGCGGGCACGCTCGGGGAGAGCGTCGCGCGGGTGCACTTCGACGAGGCATGGTTCGCGTACGCGCGCTTTCACCCGCTGTACGCGCATCGCTTCGGCATGGCGGTGGGGCCGGACACGCTCCCCGGGCCGGAGCGCCCGACGGTGTTCTCGACCCAGTCCACGCACAAGCTGCTGGCCGCGCTCTCGCTGAGCGCGATGGTGCATGTGCGGGACACGCCTCGGGCGCCGGTGGCACACGACCGGTTCAACGAGGCGTACATGATGCACGGTTCGACCTCGCCGCTCTACCCGATGATCGCCTCGCTCGACGTGGCCACCGCGATGATGGACGGGCCGCAGGGTCGCTGCCTGATCGACGAGGCGGTGACCGAGGCGGTGCGCTTTCGCCGGGCGATGGTGCACCTGGGCCGCAGGATCGCCGCCGCCGGCGACCGCCCCGCGTGGTTCTTCGGGGTGTGGCAGCCCGAGGAAGTGGTCGACCCGGCCACCGGCGAGACGGTGCCGTTCGCGGACGCCCCGCCCGATCTGCTGCGCACCGATCCCTCCTGCTGGCAACTCGCCCCCGGCGCCGCGTGGCACGGCTTCCCGGACCTGGACGAGGGTTGGTGCCTGCTGGATCCGGTGAAGGTGACCATCACCTGCCCGGGCACCACGGCCGGCGGCACGATGACCGACTGGGGCATCCCCGCTCGAATCCTGACCGCCTACCTGGAGACCAGGCGGGTCATGGTCGAAAAGACCGACACCTACAGCACGCTGGTCCTGTTCTCGCTGGGCATCACCAAAGGCAAGTGGGGTACGTTGCTCGACGCGCTCACCGACTTCAAGGCCCGATACGACGAAGGCGCGCCCCTGGCAGAGGTGTTGCCCGAGATCGTGGCCGCGCATCCGCATCGCTATCGGGACCTGACGCTGCGCGACCTGTGCACGTCGATGCACGAACACCTGCGTGACGCGGGCCTGGTCGGGCTTCTCGACGATGCCTTCCGCACCCTGCCCCGCGCGGCCACTCCCCCACAGGTGTCCTTCCGCCGGCTCATGCGGGGCGACACCGAACGCGTCCCGCTCACCGCAGCCGCCGACCGCGTCGCCGCAGCGATGGTGTGCGTCACCCCGCCCGGGATTCCGGTCCTGATGCCTGGTGAGCAAATCGGCGCGGCCGACGGCCCGTTGCTGCGCTATCTGAGCGCGCTGGAGGCCTTCGACCGACGCTTCCCCGCCTTCGGCAGCGAAACCCACGGCGTGACCATCGACGAAAACGGCACCTATCTGATCGAGGTCGCGGGCCGTACCCGACACTCGCACGGATGAACCTCGCACGGATGAACACAGGGCCGCCGGCAACGGCTTCGACGTCGGGCACGACGTCGAAGCCGTT
>NZ_JBEXCV010000281.1:0-5660 GCF_040605455.1 Embleya sp. NPDC005575
GCCCGATTTCGGGTGGGGGTCGGCGGCGTTCGCGGGGTTCGCCGAGAGCCGGCTGAGCGGCCGGCGGGACGCCTTGTGGGGCACCGGGGTTGACGCGGCATCAGGTGTTCGATCGACAAACCGTCCGGTCCCTCGACCGGGCCCATGCGACCCCCCTCGGATGCGGCACAATGTGCCGCTGAACGAGCACGTTCGTATGTGGTGGTGGGGAGGGCGTGGCGAAGTGGCGCACGGTGTCGGTGTGCACGGACCGGACTGTCATTGCGTGGTCCGGGAGGAATACCGCAGGACCGTCGCCGATTTCGAGACGCTCAGGCGGGCACTGGCCCGCAAGGAGGGCGTGCCCTCGGCCGTCGCCCACTCCGATGGCGGCGCACGCCAGTGGATCTCCGACGAACTGCGCGGCAAAGCACCCGAGTTGGCGACCGTACGGCGGGCCCAGGGGCGCGCGTGGCTGCAAGTGCTCGGTGGGCGCGCGCTGATCGTGTTGTGGCTCCTGGTCGCCGTGCTCGTCCTGGTTCAGGCACTCACCGCGATCGGCGCCGGTTGGACCGGCTCGCGCACCGCCGGGATCGTGGCCGCCGTGGTGGTCGCCGGAGTGCTCAGCGTGGTCGGGTGGGCCGCCCGGGCGAGCGGTGGCGTGTTCGCGCCCGTACGCGGCCTGGACGGCCGTCTGTCCACCTCCAAGGCGGTCGCCGCGCTGTGGATGGTGGCGCTCATGTACTGCTTCGCCTTCCTGGGCATGCGGCTCGCCTCCGCCTCCGGGGATGGCGAGCGGGACCGGCTGCTGGAGCGGCTCGGCAACGTCGCACTGGATCAGATCACCCTGGTGGCCGCGCCGCTGCTGGCCGCGGTCGCGGTCCGGCGCATCGTCGGCGACAAGGTCGGCAGGCGGGTGCTGCAGAAGCTGCGCGCCGACCAGGCCTCGCTGCGCGACCTGGTCACCGACGACGCGGGCCGGGCCTCCTTCGTGGACGCGCAGTACATCCTGGTCAACCTGGTCGCGGTGGGCTTCGTGGTGGTCGGTCTGGCCCGCGACCCGGATCGGCTCCCGGACATCCCGGCCACGTTGGTCGCGCTCGCGGTGGTCTCGGTGATCACCTACCTCGCGGGCAAGCTGGCCGAGAACGACCGCCCGGTGATCCTGTCCGTGGTCCGCGTACGCATCCGCGGTGATCTGGATTCCGCCGTCCGCCAGGGCGACGACATCGAGGTGCGCGGGATCAACCTCGCCGCGGGCGGCTCGCACGAGGCGGACCTGCTCGCACGGGTGGTGGTCAAGTTCGGCGCGGTGCACGTGCACGCCCCGCTGATCCCGGCCGACACCGGCTTCGCCAACCCGTCCGACGCGTGTGTGGTCGTCCCGGTCCCGGTCGACGTCGAGCCCGGCCGGGTGGAACTGTGCGTGGTCTCGGCGTCCGGCGTGGAGTCGGCGCCCTACGAGATACAGATCGCCGGCTAGAGCCCTTTCGACCGGATACGCGTGTGGGCCGGGCCGATTCACTCGGCCCGGCCCACACCCGTATCCGACGGGTCCTGCGCTACAGCTTCTGCACCGGCGCGTAGCGCAGCAGCAGGGTCTTCTCGCCGCCGGCGCCGAAGTCGATCGTGGCCTTCGCCTTGTCGCCGGTCTCGGCAGTGGAGACCACCGTGCCCAGGCCGAACTTGTCGTGGGTGACCCGGTCGCCGGGGGACAGCGCGACGATCGGCCGTTCCTTGATCTGCGCGCCCTTGCCGAAGCCGCCGCGCGAGCCGACGGTCGACTTGGTCGCGGACAGCGCCTTGGCCGCCGACGGGGACGTGCCGCGCCAGTCGACCAGCTTCTCGGGCAACTCGCCCAGGAAGCGCGACGGCGGGTTGTACGACGGCGCGCCCCACGCGCTGCGCATCTTCGCGAGCGTGACGTAGAGCCGCTCGCGGGCGCGGGTGATGCCGACGTAGGTCAGCCGGCGCTCCTCCTCCAGTTCCTTCGCGTCGCCCAGCGAGCGCATGTGCGGGAAGACGCCGTCTTCGAGGCCGGTCAGGAACACCGTGGGGAACTCCAGCCCCTTGGCGGTGTGCAGGGTCATCAGCGTGACCACACCGTCGTCCTCGCCGTCGGTGGGGATCTGGTCGGAGTCCGCCACCAGGGAGACCCGCTCCAGGAAGTCGGCCAGCGTGCCGCCGCCGCCCTCCTGGGCCTGGGCCTGCTCGAACTCCAGTGCAACCGCCGCGAGTTCCTGGAGGTTCTCGATCCGGGTCTCGTCCTGCGGGTCGCTGGACGCCTGCAACTCGGCCAGATAGCCGGTCTGCTCCAGGATCGCCTCCAGCACGGTGGCCGGACCCGCGCCGCCGTCCACGACCGCGGTGAGGTCGTCCAGCAGCTGGACGAAGCCCTTGACCGCGTTGGCGGACCGCTTGGCCAGGCCCGGCGCGTCCTCCGCGCGGCGCAGCGCCTGGGCGAAGGGGACCCGGTCGCGGGCGGCGAGCACGTCCAGGCACGCCTCGGCCCGGTCGCCGATGCCGCGCTTGGGCACGTTCAGGATCCGCCGGAGCGAGACCGTGTCGTCCGGGTTGGCCAGCAACCGCAGGTAGGCGAGCACGTCGCGGACCTCGCGGCGCTCGTAGAAGCGCACGCCGCCGACGACCTTGTACGGCAGCCCGACCCGGATGAAGACTTCCTCGAACACTCGGGACTGGGCGTTGGTCCGGTAGAACACCGCGACCTGCCCCGGCTTGGTCTTGCCCGCGTCGGTGAGCCGGTCCACCTCGTCCGCGACGAACTGGGCCTCGTCGTGCTCGTCGTCCGCGACGTAGCCGACGATCGGGGTGCCCGCGCCGGCGTCCGTCCACAGGTTCTTCGCGCGCCGGTTGCTGTTGCGTTCGATCACCGCGTTGGCCGCGCTCAGGATGGTCTGTGTGGAGCGGTAGTTCTGTTCCAGCAGGATGGTCTTGGCGTTCGGGTAGTCGGCCTCGAAGTCGAGGATGTTGCGGATGGTCGCGCCGCGGAACGCGTAGATCGACTGGTCCGCGTCACCCACCACGCACAGCTCGGCCGGTTCGATCTCGGCGAGACCGGCCTCGGCCGGGTTGACCAGGTCGCCGTCGATCGTGCGCCGGAGGCCGCTGCCCGCCGCGCCGCCGACCAGCTCGCGCACCAGCATGTATTGCGCGTGGTTGGTGTCCTGGTACTCGTCGACCAGCACGTGCCGAAAGCGCCGCCGGTAGTGCTCCGCGACGTCCGGGAACGCCTGGAGCAGGTGCACCGTGGTCATGATCAGGTCGTCGAAGTCCAGTGCGTTGGCCTGGCGCAGCCGCTCCTGGTACATCGTGTACGCCTGGGCCAGTATCCGTTCGGTCTCGTTGATCGCCTTCGCGGCGAAGTCCTCGTGATCGATCAGCTCGTTCTTGAGGTTGGACACCTGCGCGTTGAACTTGCGCGGCGGGAACTTCTTCGGGTCCAGGTCCAGGTCGCGGCAGACCATCGCCATCAGCCGCTGCTGGTCGGCCGAGTCGTAGATCGAGAACGACGAGCTCATGCCGAGCTTCTTGTACTGCTGCCGCAGGATGCGCACGCACGCCGAGTGGAACGTGGACACCCACATCGCCTTGGTGCGCGGCCCGATCAGCGCCTCGACCCGCTCGCGCATCTCGGCGGCGGCCTTGTTGGTGAAGGTGATCGCCAGGATCTCGCCGGGGTGCGCACCGCGCGCCGCGAGCAGGTGGGCGATCCGATGGGTCAGCACGCGGGTCTTGCCGGAACCCGCTCCGGCCACGATGAGCAGCGGGGACCCTTCGTGTACGACCGCGGCGCGTTGTTGCGGGTTCATCCCGTCGAGCAGCCGCGCCGGGTCCACGACCGGGCGCGGGGCGCCGTTGCGGTAGTAGGCGTCGCGCGGCTCGGCCGGCGGCTCGTACTGCCCTTCGTACAGGTCGTCCGGATAGTCCTCCGGCAGGCCGTACACGTGGTTGTCGTCCGGCTCGGGCGGCAGCGGGATGTCGTCCGCAGGGCTCGTGGGGGACTTCTTGGCCGCGGTCTCGAAACCGGGCAGGGGGATGTCGTCGAAGAGGCTGCTCATCGTTCCCCGAGTCTAGGTGGGTAACAAGCGAGTCGTGCTCGGCCCTTTGTACAGAGCGGAGATCATTGCGCCGGCGACGGGATTTCCCGCCGTCGGATCGATCGGATCAAGGGAGTACATCGTGCTGGACGATCGCGACGTGGAGCGGGTCCTGGTGCTGGCCGCCCATCCGGACGACATCGACTTCGGGGCGGCGGGGACGGTGGCGACCTGGACCGAGGCCGGCATCGAGGTGAGCTATTGCCTGGTCACCGACGGGGACGCGGGCGGCTTCGACCCGGCGGTGCCGCGGTCCGAGATCGGCGGGATCCGGCGGGCCGAGCAGACCGCGGCGGCGGCGCACGTGGGGGTACGGCAGCTGTACTGGCTCGGTTACCCGGACGGACGGCTGGCCGCGACCCTCGAATTGCGGCGCGACATCAGCCGGGTGATCCGGCAGGTACGCCCGCAGCGCATGGTGATTCCCAGTCCGGAGCGGGACTGGGCCCGGCTCGCGCCCAGTCATCCGGATCATCTGGAGGCGGGCGAGGCGGCGATGCGGGCGATCTATCCGGACGCCCGGAATCCGTTCGCGCACCCCGAGCTGCTGGACGTGGAGGGGTTGAAGGAGTGGACCGTGCCGGAGACGTGGTTGTCGCCGACGGGGGCACCGGACCACGCGGTCGAGGTGAGCGCGGTGTTCGAGCGCAAGATGGCGGCGTTGTTGTCGCACGCGAGCCAGACGAGCCATCTGTCCGGGCTGCGTGAGGAGGTCACCGCGATGCTTGCCCGCAACGCCGAGCGGTTCGGCCTTGGCGGGGGGCTGATGGCCGAGGTGTTCCGGGTGGTCGACACCCGTTAGGGCCTGCGGCGCGGTCTCAGGTCCACATGACCGCGATGGCGATGTTCGCCACGGTCAGCAGGCCGATCGCGCCGAGCACCTTCGAGGACACCCGGTCCGCGGCACGATTGCCCCAGACCAGCAGCAGGATCGCCAGCAGGATGACCAGCTTGGTGCCGATCTTGGCGTTGTCCACGTCCTTGTCCAGACCCGCCTGGACCACGCCGACCAGAGCCAGGCCGGTGACCAGCATGGTCAGCGCGCCGTGCGTCATCGCGGGCACGATCCGCCCGTCGCCGGTGCGCAGCGCGGACATCTGGGTGAGGAAGCCACCGAGCAGGGACGCGATGCCCACGATGTGCAGGACCAGCAGGATCTGCCGCAGAACATCCACGTCGTACAACTCCTCGTCGACCGTCGCGCGGCATCGGGAGGCCGCTGTTGGTGCCGGCCGCAGCTTAGCCGGCACCGGGTCGGCGGCCGGCGGCGGGTCATACGCCGGCAATATTCGCCAAAACAGCTCAAGATCGACTTTCCGGAATCCGGGGGCTTTTCCCGTGATACACGGAGAAGGAAACGGTGATATTGGCAAAAGTTTGGCAATGTGAGGGCTGATGGTGATGGTCGTGACACGCCTGTGACTAGTGTTCTGCGGCAGGCGATCGGCTCGATGTCGGCCACCCGGTGGACACGATCGCCTCCGCCGAGTTCGGGGACGTGTTTCGGTGACGGTGGGTGACCATCGTCGGTGCGACGCGAAGCCGGAACCGGGGACCCTTGCA
>NZ_JBEXCV010000282.1:0-5642 GCF_040605455.1 Embleya sp. NPDC005575
TATGGCGCGGACCCGACCCTGTCCAAGCGGCTGGGTCTGGAGCGGCAGTGGCTGCACGCGGTGAGTCTGGCCTTCGAGCATCCCGGCGACGGCACGCGCTGACGCGCCGCCGGGCAGCCGTTTGGACGGCGCACCGGACGTCTTCCGCAGCCCGATCGCCCGACCCACCAGGTCGTGGCGGTCGGGCTGTGTCGTTTGTCGGCCGCGGGGCCGGACCAGGCGCGCCGTCGCCTTCGAGACCGCAGCCTCGTTCGCGAACGGCACGGGTGGGCAGGTGGGCGAAGAACCCCGCTCAGCCGGTGGCGGCGGCGATCGTCGCGGCGATGCCGATCAACACGGTGATCAACAGCATGATGCCCAGGATGCCGCCGAGTTGCTTGGCGGAGGACTTGTTCGGGTCCGGCGGCGCGAGCACCGTCTGGCGGAACTCGTCGGCCGCGCCGGATTCGGCGGCCTTGCGGGCGAGGATCTCGTTGCGCGCGTTCGACCGCGCGACTTCCTCCGCGTGGGCGCGCTCCTCCCGGGCCTTGCGAGCGGCCATGGCCCGCTCGTACCGCTCCTTGGAGGATTCGCCAGATGTAGCAGCCATGGGGACGAGTTTCGCAGACCCGCGCCGCCGGACCGAGCGGTGGGGCGGCTCGCGCCGCGGCCGGCCGGCCGCTCGGTGTCCGAGTCGGGGTGCGGCGAGCGGGAACTCCACATCTTCGGCCGGGCGTTGTGCACACGTGTAGTCCCTCGCCCGGGGGATCTCTCCCCCGAGCGATCCATTCGGCGTTGGTGCAGGTCGGCGGGGTGGGTGCGGAAGCTTCCCCTTACACGTATCCGGGTATGCCCCGACTGATCATCATCGGTCTCGTTCTCAGGGGTGGGGCCAGCCCTACTACGCAGGGGTGCCTACCCCCCGATCAAGACACCGGTTTGCAGGATGTGACCCCCGGTCGCCCGCCAATACCTTCGTGTGTGTCGAGGAAGACCCTCGGCGAAGCGGAGAACACAGGAGCGGGGACCAATGGCATCCAGGCGCAATTTCGCCGCCTCGATCGGTGGCTGGAGCGCACAGCATCGCAAGACGGCGGTATTCGGGTGGCTGCTGTTCGTGGTCCTCGCCGTCGTCATCGGCAACATGAGCGGGTCGCAGGAGATCACCAAGGCCGAGCGCGGCGTGGGGGAGTCCGGGCGGGCCGCGCGGATCATCGACGACGCGGGGATCAAGGAGCCCGCGGGCGAGATGGTCCTGGTCCGCAGCGACAAGCTCGTCGCGCAGGACCCGAAGTTCCGCGCCGCCGTCGACGATGTGATCAACCGGGTCAACGCCACCCAGGTCAAGGGCGACAAGGGCCCGGCCACCCAGCACATGCGTTCTCCGTACCCCGGCGGCATCTCCTCGGACAAGCACTCGGCGCTGATCCAGTTCGACATGGTCGGCGAGGACGACAAGGCCGTCGACAACATCCAGCCCGTCCTGGACGCGGTGGCCGAGGCCCGCAAGGCGCACCCGGACGTGGCGATCGAGCAGTTCGGTGACGCCAGCGGCGACAAGTGGTTCCAGGACACCATCGCCAAGGACTTCACCCGGGCCGAATGGACCGCCGTCCCGCTCGCCCTGGGCATCCTGCTCGTCGCGTTCGGCGCCGTGGTCGCCGCCCTGCTGCCGGTGGCCCTCGCCCTGACCGCGTTCGTGGCCGCGGGCGGTCTGCTCGCGCTGAGCAGCCACCTGATGCCGGTCGGCGACAACGCGCAATCGGTGATGCTGCTGATCGGCCTGGCGGTGGGCGTCGACTACTGCATGTTCTACCTGCGCCGCGAGCGGGAGGAGCGGGCCAAGGGGCGCGACCCGGAGACCGCACTGCGGATCGCCGCCGCCACCTCCGGCCGTTCCGTACTGATCTCCGGCATCACCGTCATCGTCGCGATGGCCGGCATGCTCCTGTCCGGGCTCAGCGAGTTCGAGTCGATGGCCTCCGCGACCATCCTGGTCGTGCTGACCGCGGTGCTCGGTTCGCTCACCGTGCTGCCCGCGATCCTGTCGATGCTGGGCGACCGGGTGGACCTGGGCAAGATTCCCGGGTTGGCCAAGATGCGCCGCCCCACTGAGGGCAGCAAGGCGTGGGGCAAGATCCTGGGTGTCGTGCTCAACCGCCCCAGGGCCACCGCGGTGCTCGCCGGCGGTCTGCTGATCGCGCTGACCATCCCCGCGCTCGGCATGAAGACCTCCGAACTGCCGATCGACAAGGAACTGCCGACCTCGCTGTCCATCGTGCAGACCTACCAGCACATCGAGAAGGCGTTCCCCGGCGGTCCGGCTCCCGCCCAGATCGTGGTCAAGGCGAACAACCCCGACGACCCCAAGCTCGCGGCGGCGTTCGAGAACCTGCGCCGTGAGGCGGTCGCCACCGGGCAGATGCACGAGCCGATCGAGGTCGAGCGGCAGGGCACCACGAACGTCTTCAAGGTCTCGGTCCCGCTCGCCGGTAGTGGCAACGACTCGACCAGCGACAAGGCCCTGGCCACGCTGCGCGGGAAGGTCATCCCGAACACGCTGGGCAAGCTGGACGGCGTGGACGCCCCGGTGACCGGCAACACCGCCGGTTCCAAGGACTTCAACGACAAGCTCGACGACGCCCGGCTGCCGATCTTCGCCTTCGTGCTCGGCTTCGCCTTCCTCCTGATGCTCGTCTCCTTCCGCTCGGTCGCCATCGCGGTCACCGCGATCGTGCTCAACCTGCTGTCGGTGGGCGCCGCCTACGGTGTGATGACGCTCGTCTTCCAGCACGGCTACGGCGACTCGCTGGTGGGCACGGACGCACCCGGCGCGGTCGTCTCCTGGATCCCGATGTTCCTGTTCGTGATCCTGTTCGGCCTGTCGATGGACTACCACGTGTTCGTGGTCTCGCGAATCCGTGAGGCGTACGACAAGGGCATGGACACCAAGTCGGCCGTGTCGCACGGCATCCGCACCACCGCCGGTGTGGTGACCAGCGCGGCGACGATCATGGTCGCGGTGTTCGCGGTCTTCGGCACCCTGTCGATGCAGTCGATGAAGCAGTTCGGTGTCGGCCTGGCGGTCGCGGTCCTGCTGGACGCGACGATCATCCGCGGCCTGCTGCTGCCGGCCGTGATGACCCTGCTCGGCGACCACAACTGGTACCTGCCCCGCTGGCTCGGGTGGCTGCCGCAGATGGACCACGGCGACGAGGCGGTCCAGGCCCCGGCCCCGGCCGGCGAGCCGGTCCCCGCGTACGCCTCGGCGAACGGCTACCCCGCGCCGATGTACGAGTCGGGCGGTACCGGGTACGACGAGAACGTGTCCGGCTCGCGCCGGATCCCGCGCCCGCCGGTCGGCTGACCCGACAAAGCACGGCAGCCGGTGAGACCCCGGCGACGACCGTGACGACGACCACCCTGTAGATCCGAGGAAAGCGCGGGTCGGGACCGGATACTCGGTCCCGACCCGTCGTGCGTGTCGGCCCCGGTCGCCCGGTTTGGTCGGCGCGCCCCGTGCCCGCCGATCGAGTCCTGCGGTGCCGACCCGCAGTGCACAACGGCCGATGTCTGAGAGGCTGAACCCATGGCATCCCACCGACAGCGCAATCTTGTGGTGATGAGGCACGCGAAGGCCGAGTGGCCCGACGGGCCGGACCACGAGCGACCCCTCGCCGAACGCGGCCGCAAGGACGCCGCCGAGACCGGGCACCGACTGCTCGACCAGGGCATCACCCCCGATCTGGTGGTGTGCTCGCCGGCCGTACGCACCCGGGAGACCTGGCGCCTCGCCGGCAAGGTCTACGACCACAAGCCGCACACCGTCTACGACGAGCGGGTGTACGAGGCGAGCGCGCAGGCGCTGCTGTACCTCGTCCAGGAGACCCCCGACGAGGTCGACACGCTGCTGCTGATCGGGCACAACCCGGGCGTGGCCACGCTGGTCAACGCGTTGGCGGGCAGCGGCGAGGACGACACGCTCGTGCGCCTGCGGGAGAAGTATCCGACCTCGGCGGTCGCGGTGCTGAGCCTGCACACCGCATGGGCCGACCTTCGGGAGCGCTCGGCCCACCTGACCCGATTCACCACACCGGCGTCCTGACCGCACGCCCGCGAAGGCGACGGTGACTCGAGCGCCGGTCCGGGCGAGCGACACCCCGTCCGGCGCTTGAGGACAGGCACCAAGCCCGTCCGGCGCTCAAGGACGCCCGCCCCGATCCGGCCCGGCGCGGGCCCCGCCGACTAATCCGGCCGGCCGTACGGCACGTCCGCGGCGTCCGCCGCCTCGATCTCGTCGCGGGTGACGCCGAGCAGGAACAGCACGGTGTCCAGGAACGGCACGTTGACCGCGGTGTCGGCGGCCTCGCGGACCACCGGCTTCGCGTTGAAGGCCACGCCCAGACCCGCGGCGTTGAGCATGTCCAGGTCGTTCGCGCCGTCGCCGATGGCGACCGTGGCGGTCAACGGCACGCCCGCCTCGGCCGCGAAGCGGCGCAGCAGCCGGGCCTTGCCCGCCCGGTCGACGATCTCGCCGACCACCCGCCCGGTGAGCTTGCCGTCCACCACCTCGAGGGTGTTGGCCGCGCTGTAGTCGAGCCCGAGCTGCTCCACGAGCGCGTCGGTGACCTGGGTGAATCCGCCCGAGACGATGCCCACCTTGTAGCCGAGCCGCTTGAGCGTGCGGACCAGGGTGCGTGCGCCGCGGGTGAGCACGACCTGCTCGCGGACCTTGCCTATGGCGTCCTCGTCCAGCCCGGCGAGCAGCGCCACGCGGGCCCGCAGGGACTCGGCGAAGTCCAACTCGCCACGCATCGCGGCGGCCGTCACCTGGGCCACCTCGTCCAGGCAGCCGGCGTGCTCGGCCAGCAGCTCGATCACCTCGCCCTGGATCAGGGTCGAGTCCACGTCCATCACGATCAGCCGCTTGGCCCGGCGCCGCAGACCGGAGGGCTGGACCGCGACGTCCACCCGGCGCTCGGCGGCCTCGGTGGCCAGCTCCAGGCGCAGCTTGTCCGTCTCGACGCCGGAGACCTGGAGCTCGATCGCGGTCACCGGATACTTGGCGAGGCGGAAAATCCGGTCGATGTTGGCGCCGGTGGCCGCGATCCGGTGCGCTATCCCGGCGAACGCGGCGGCCTCCAGCGGGTGGCCCAGGACGGTGACGTGCGAGCGGCCCTCGCCGCGCGGACGGTTGTCGCCGACGCCGGAGAGGATCTCCGCCTCCAGCCGCTCGCCGTCCGCCCAGCGGTGCACACCGGCCCGCAGCCGGCCCTCGTCGGCCGGCGTGGTGATCAGGACGCACAGCGTGAGCCGGCCCCGGGTGACGGTCTGCTCGACGTCGACGACCTCGACGGAGTGGCCGGCCAGGATCTCGAAGAGGCTCGACGTCACCCCCGGCCGGTCCTTGCCGAAGATCTTGACGAGAAGAGTGCGCGGCGCATTCATGATGCTTCACGGTACCGGCCGTTCGAGGGCGCACGCCTCACCGGTCCACGGTACGAACACCGGGCCGATCCTCTGGCGGACGGAATCTACCCAGGCCAGGGGCCATCCCGGGTCGGCCCCTGCGGGTCGGGCGGGGGCGGCGGCCGGTGCGTCGGGGCGGGGCTGTTCGAGTACGGCGGGCCCGGCCGCGCGGGTGCGCCGGGCCCGCTCGGCGC
>NZ_JBEXCV010000283.1:0-5614 GCF_040605455.1 Embleya sp. NPDC005575
CGGTCGATCGCGCCGGACGATGCCGTAGTCCTGGCCGTCGAGCGGGCCCAGCACGCTCGCGGGCACGAACGACTCCATCGCCCAGGCTCTGGTCTGCACGTCCGCGGCGAAGCCGTACGCCCCCCAGACGGGCCAGCGCACGCGGGCGCGCCAACTGCCGTCCCGGTACTGATGCCAGCTCACCAGGGTGACCTCCAGGTGTTGTCCGTCCGGGAGGAGCATCCGTACCCGCGGCCCCGTCGGTTGCGGGTCCGCCTCCTTGCGTCGCTTGCCGACCGGGCCGTAGAGCGGCTCGCGGCGGCCGGCGGATTCCGCGCGGGTGGGCGACTCGCCACCGGCGGCCGATGTCGGTAGTGCTGCGATCTTGCTGCTCACGCGGCCATTGTGCGGCGCCGCGACGGCCCACCGGCCCGAAAGCGCCGTCACACGCACGCGTCCCACCCGTACGGCGCACGTCAGTGCGCCACGCGAGTGGGACGGGTGGGGGTGCGATCCCGTCAGGACACCACCCGAAGCTCGGCCGGGGCGACCACGCTCAGGCCCAGCGTCGCGGCCAGGTCCTCGACCAGATTGACGGCCTGGTCCGCGGTCAGTCGTTCGACCGTCCACTCGTCGGTGGGGCGGCCTTCGGCGTCGGTGTGCGGACCGAATCTCAGCTCGATCGGACGGTCCGCGTCGGCGGAGGGCAGCACCGGAACCCGGGCCACCAGAGTGACATTGTTCGACATGACGTCGACTCCCTTCGGAGAGCGAAAACGATCGCCGCTGTCATTGCCGGTCGCCACTCACGCTCGCATCGCCTACGGACCGTGTCCAGGTGTCTCCGGAGGCACAGGGAGCGCACAAGGCGCGCCCCGACGCACGACACGGCCCCGGAGCACGTCGCGCGCCGGGGCCGTGTCGTCGATCGTGTGGGGGAAGTCCCCCCGCATGTGGATGAAGTCGTCTACCCGGGTGGGACGAACGACTCGCCACCGGATGCGATCAGGAGCGGGTCAGCCGAAGAATGCCTTCACCACCGGTCCCGCCGCCGAGCCGCCGGACTTGCCCTTCTCGACCAGAACCGCGATCGCGACATCGTCCTTGAACGCGATCATCCAGCCGTGCGTGAGGGTCTCGCCCTTGTCGTCGAACTCGGCGGTACCGGTCTTGGCGCCCACGGTGCCCGGGATGCCCTGGAGCATCTTGCCCGAGCCGTTGGCCACCACGCCCTGCATCAGCGACTTGAGTTGACCGGCGATCGCCGGGTCCAAGTCGTGCGAGGGCACCCGACCGGGCACGTCGTCCGGCGCGAGCACGGGCTGGTTGAACTTGCCGGAGGCGATCGTCGCGGCGACCGAGGCCATCACCAGCGGACTGGCCAGCACCCGGCCCTGGCCGATCATCGACGCGGCCTTGTCGTTCTCGCTGTTGGCCGGGGGCACCGAACCGTCGAAGGTCACCGTGCCGACGTCCCACTTGGCGCCGATCCCGAACTGCTCGCCCGCCAGCTTGTTCAGCGTGTCGTTCTCGATCTTCGACCGGTTGCCGATGAACGCGGTGTTGCAGGACTGCGCGAAGTCTTCCTGGAAGAGCGCGTTGGGCATCGGCTGGAGACCGTCGTAGTTCTTGAACGTCTGGCCGTTGACCACGAGCGTGTTCTCGCACGGCACCTTGTCGGTCGGCTTGAGGCCCGCCCGCAGCAGCGCCCCGGAGGAGACCGTCTTGAAGGTCGAGCCCGGTGGGTACCGACCGGTGAAGGCGCGGTTGTCGCCGTTCGCGGGGGTGTTCGCGGCACCCAGGATGCCGCCGGACTTGGCGTCGAGCACCACGATCGAGGCGTTGTTGCCGCCGGTGACCGCCTTGAGTGCCTCCTCGGCCCGCTTCTGGGTGTTCGGGTCCAGGGTGGTCTTCAGCGGCTCGGACGGCTTGCTCTTGACGTCGACCAGGGTCGTCTTCTCCGCACCGGCGGCGTCCACGATGCTGATCTTCAGCGCCGCGGTGCCGGCCAGCTTCTTCTCGTAGCGATATTGCAGGCCGGAGGCGCCCACCGAGTCCACGGAGGACGCGCTCGGGTCGGCGTTCTTGAGCAGATCCGCGTTGTCGCCGGAGCCGACCGTACCGACGATCTGCTTCGCCACGTCACTGGCCTGCTGCGTGCTCTCCTTGACCTGTATCCCGCCCAGGCCGGCCAGCTTGAGCTGACCGTTGCCGTCCCACTTCTCCTTGCGCAGGGTCACCAGCGGCAGCGACTGGTTCGGATCCGCGGCCGCGACCCGGGACTTGAGCTTGGGGACGTCCAGGTCGAACAGCGGATCGGCGAGCGCGGCGTACAGCGCGTCCGGGTTGGTGATCTTGGCCGGCCACAGGGACAGCGCCACCACCGGCGTCGAGGTGGCCAGCGCCTTGCCCGAGCGGTCCAGGATCTCGCCGCGCTTGGGCAGCGTGCGATCACGCTTGATCTTGCCGGTGTCGGCGAGTTGGGGGTGCACGATGGACTGGGTCCAGTGCACGGTGCTCTTGCCGTTCGCGGTGACCACCGGGACGGTCGAGTCGATCTTGACCGGCTCGGCCACCCCCTTGAGGGTCAGCGTCGCGTTGTAGGTGAGCGTGGCGGGCGCGTTGTCCTTGCCCTTGGTGTACGTACCGGGCTTGTACTCGGCCTTGACGATGCCCAGCTGCTTGCCCGTCGTTTCCAGGCCGGCCTGTGCCGTGGTGGGGTTGTCCGTGAAGGACGCGGCCTTGGCCGCATCGCCGCTCTGCCACGCGGTCAGGAAGTTCCTGGCCGTCGTCTCGGACGTGTCCTTCTTCTCGCCGCCACCGCCGCTGCACGAGGTCAGCGCGGCCACCACGACAACGGACAACACCAACGGCACGGCCGACGGGATCCGCCGCATCTTGCTGCCCACCAGATTCCTCCCGAACGTCCACGAACCCCCGACAGCCCGCCGGAGGTCTTCGGTCACGCTACCCGGACCGCGAACGCACGTCGGCCATCGGGCACGAGTACGACCGACTTGTGACCCGGTTGTTGAGGTGCCCGGGACACCTCGGGTGAGGGATCGCCCTCAACCCTGGGCGAACGGGAGCCGAATTCGCGACCGGAGGAAACCGGTCCCCCATGCGGTGCGTCGGTAGGAGCATGAGGGTCTGCCGGGTCGGGGGCCCCGAGTTGACCGTTGGCACCGTCGAGCAGGAGGAGAACGGGGCGATGGGGACCACACGGATCGCCATACCGACACCACCGCGTTACGGGTGGCAGGAGGACGCGGCATGCAGGGGCCTGGACGCCGGGCTCTTCTTCGGTGACGACCAGGAGCGGCCCGGCGAGCGTCGGGCGCGCGAGCGGGTCGCCAAGAAGGTCTGCATCTCCTGCCCGGTGCGGCGGCGCTGCCACGAGCACGCGATGTCGGTCCCGGAACGCCGGGGTGTGTGGGCGGGTCTGGGCGAGACCGAACGTGCCGCGCTGTTGCGCGAACAGGAGCAGGAACACGAGCACGAGCACGAGCGGGAGAAAGCCACGACTGCGGCCTGACCGCGCCCGGGAGGCGGGCGCCCCGCGCCCGCGCGGCCGGATCCGGAGTCAGGCCGGCAGGTCGTCCTCGGTGAGCAGCCCACGCACGTCGAGTCGGGCTCGCACGTGCGGCGTGCACGCGTCCACCACGACCGCCGCGCCGATCCATTCGGCGCCGGCCACGGTGACCATCCGCCGCACGGCACTGGCCTGCGCACCGGTCTCGATCCACTCGTCGACCAGGAGCACCCGATCGCCCGGCCGAAACAGCCGGCTCGGGACCACCAACGTGAGGCCGCCGTCCTGGTATTCGGGCGGGGTGGCGGCGCGCAGCATGGGGTCGTCGCCGGGCCGTCGGCCGTCGCCGACGATCCGCCGATCCTTGCGGATCTCGACGAAGCCGACGCCCAGGTGCAGCGCCGTGATCGGCCCCAGGACCAGACCGCGGGTCTCGATGCCGACGATCAGGGTTGGCTGCGCATCCGCGTGCAGCGCGCCGAGGCCGGGACCGAGCATGGCCAGCACCTCGGGGTCGTGCCACCAGCCGGAGGCGTCCGCGAAGGTGCCCCACGGTGTCTCCCGCCAGGTGAACGCGTCCGCGAGTCGCCGCGCGATGGCTCCCACGCTGCCCTGACGGCTCGTCACCTCGGCGCACCCCGTTCCGTCCCGCACCGGCATGTCCGGACCTTCGACCGAAAGGCTACCGGTGCGGGTCGGTTCGGATTCGCGAACCCGCCCCGGGCGACCCGCACTCGACCGGCCGCCGCGGCGGGCGCTCAGTCCGCGCCGGGGCGGTCCAACGGCTGTTCGACCAGCGCGAGCACCCGACTGGCCATGAACCGCGCGGTGCGCACCACCGTGCCCGTCCGGGTCAGTTCGCTCACCTCGACGACGCCGCGGCGGACCGCGACATCCAGCCGGCGCCCCGCGCGCGTCGCGGTCATCTCGTAGGTCTTGGTGCTGTCGCCCGCGTCGACCACTATCTCGACCCGATCGCCCTTCATCTGTGCCCCCTTCGACCGATTACCTCCATCTTCTCCCACAGGTCCGACATCGACCCTCTCCCCGATGAGGGTGGTCCGGCCCCGACTCCGGGGCGCCTTACCGCGCGGGGCGCCGGGGTTCCTCTAACGTGTGTCGCACACAGGGGATTCGGGCACACGACACCCGGACGACGGCACCACGCGAGGGGATCGGGCACACATGACGATGGTGCGGCTGCGACGGCAGGATCCGCGCATCGTCGGTTCCTATCGGTTGCTGCGTCGTCTCGGGGCCGGCGGCATGGGCGTGGTCTACCTCGGCGTGGACCGGCACGGCAACCGGGTCGCCCTCAAGTTGATCCGCCAAGAGCTGGCCGGGAACCCGGAGTTCCGCTCGCGGTTCGCCCGCGAGGTGGACGCCGCCCGGATGGTCCGCGGCAATCGCACGGCCGCCCTCGTGGACGCCGACGCGAGCGCCGACCGCCCGTGGTTGGCCACGGTCTACGTGCCCGGCCCCTCGCTGCAGCGCCGGGTCGGCGAGCGCGGCCCGCTGGGCTGTCTGGATCTGGCGCGGGTCGGCTCGGCGGTGGCCGACGGCCTGGTGTCGGTGCACGCGGTCGGCGTCGTGCACCGCGACGTGAAGCCGTCCAACATCCTGCTGTCCCCCGACGGACCGCAGATCATCGACTTCGGCATCGCCTACGCGGACGGCGCCGGCACCCTGACCGTAACCGGAACCGCGGTCGGCTCACCGGGATTTCTGGCCCCCGAGCAGGTACGCGGACAGACCGTGACGCCGGCCACCGACATATTCGCGCTCGGCGTCACGCTGGCCTACGCGGGTCGCGGCGCACCGCCGTTCGGGTCGGGGCCGGTGGACGCGCTGCTGTACCGCGTCGTGCACGAGGAACCGGATCTGGAGGGTGTACCGGAGCAGGTGGTCCCGTTGATCTCGGCCTGCCTGTCCAAGGACCCCCGGATGCGACCGTCCGCCGAACAGGTACGCGAACGGCTGGCCGCGATCGCCCGTCAACGCGAGGCGGAACGTGGTACACCGAGCCGCGGGTCGGTGACGACGCCGGCTGCGGCGGCCGCGGCGGGTTCGGCCTCGGTCGCGGGCCGAACCGACGGCGGCCCG
>NZ_JBEXCV010000284.1:0-5565 GCF_040605455.1 Embleya sp. NPDC005575
CCGCCACCGGGGCCGTGCGGCGGCGGGGCCGGGGGCAGTGCGCCGGCGTTGGCGGGCGAGTCGAGGCGCAGCGGCGTGCTCGGGCCGTGGTCCAGCAGGTTGAGCGCGTTCCCGGCGTGGTCCGGGACCAGCGCCGTCGGCGGCGGGCCGCTCGCGAGCGCCGTCGGACTCGGCGCGGACAGGTTCGCCGACGAGCCGAACTCGGTCGGCCTGAGCTCCACGTGCGGGCCGGGGGTGCCGTGGCCGGTCAGGCCCGGGTCGGTCAGGCCGTGGGCGTTCAGGCCCGAGGCGGGCAGGCTCGGCGCGGGCAGGCCGTGGTTCAGGCCGGACGCATGCAGGCTCGGCGCGGTCGGAGCGTGCGGGGTTGGCGTCGAGGTGATCAGGTGTCCGATGCCGGTACCGCCGCCCGGGATGTTGCCGGTGGCCGGTGATGGCATGTTCGGGCGGTGCGCGGCCCCGCTCTGCACCAGGTCGAGCGCGGACAGCGAGGTCAGTGACGGGGTGTGCGTGACGCTCGGGAGCGCGGAGGGGGTGGGCAGCGCGTGCACCGCGGCGGCCGCACCGGTGGTAGGAGTGAGCTGCCCGATCGAGTTGACCGCGTTCAGCTCCAGCCGGGTGCTTCCCGCCGGCGTCGGCAGCTTGGCCCAGTCGCCGATCTGTACCATCTTCAGATCACGCGCGCCGATGTCCAGGAGCGCGTCCATCCGGCGCACCGCGTCCGGCGCGAACTGCATCACCTCGCCGAAGGAGGTGGGAATGTGCAGGCCGCCCGGGGACGTGACGGTCAGATTGGTCGGCAGGTCCAGGCTGTTCAGCCGAAGCTCGTTCGCGCCGAACCCGGACCAGTCGCCGGCCCGGATCTGGGCGAGTTTGTCCAGCGACATCTCGGGCAGCGCGCCCACCCCGTGCAGCGGCGGCGGAGTCGGGATCTGGCTCAGGCCGCGCCCACCCGCGCTCAGCAGCGGTGAGGCGTAGCGGAACTTGCCCAGCACGCCGCGCTCGTAGAAGCCGATCCGAAGCGCGCGGTTGAGGCCGAACCGGCTGATCTCGGCCGCGTCCACCGGCAGGATCAGCCGCAGCCACTTGGTGCCGCCGAGTTCGGTCTTGAGGAACTTCCAGGTGCTGCCGGCGGCTCCCTTGATCATGCCGGGAAGGCCGCGGAACAGTGCCGGCATCGCCTTGAAGCCGTTGACCACCGCCAGGCCGCCCTTGCCGATCGCGGAGGCGACCCAGGACGGCAGCTTGAGCGTGGCCGCGCCCACCCACAGGGCGCCCGACTTGACCCAGCCGCCCGCGAGCCGGGCGAAGTCCTTCAGGCCCGGGATGAACGCGAACGAGCGGAACGCGCCCCCGCCGAAGGCGCCCTTGAGGCCGCCCCACGCGCCCTGGGCGAAGGCCTTGAGGCCCTTGTCCCAGATGAACTTCGCGCCGTCCTTGAACAGCTTGAGCAGGTTGAGGCCCTTGGTGGTCGGCGCGATCATCCCCAGTCCGGCCAGGAACAGGTCGAGCAGCCCGGCCTTGCCGTTCGCGACGTCCACCGCGGTCTTGACGAACAGGACCAGGTTGATCCCGATCGCCAGCAGCGCGAGCGGGCCGCCCAACAGCAGCGCGGGCAGGATCAGGATGATCGCCAGCCAGTTGAACGCCTCCCAGAACAGGTCGCAGTCGGTCACCGGCTGCTTGATCCCGGTGGCCGCGCTGTTGACGACCTTGGCGGTGGCCTCGGCCTGGGTGCGCTGCGCGGAGCCCGCGTTGCGTGCGGTCGTCCCGTATTCGGCGCGCTGCGGGTCCTCCGGGGCCAGGCCCCGGCCGTTGGTCAACGCGGCGTCGGCGACCCGCTGTTGAGTCTCCATCACGTCCGCGTACGCGCGCATCGACTTGGCCGCGTTCTCGAACGCGTCGGCGATGCTCTGCACGAACTCCCGGAGCGGGCCGCTGATCTTGTCCCGCAGCGCGTCGGCGGTTTGCCCGACGAAGGCGCCCGTGCCGGTTTTGTCCAGCACCGAGTTCAGCGCCTCGTCGATCTCGCGGGCGACCCGGCCCAGGCTGTCCATCGAGGTGACCAGCGCACGCAGCCGGACGGGGTCGCCTGGGGTGGGATCGGTGCTCAAGCCGATCGCGTTCCAGTCGGTGGGGCGATTGCCCATGACCCGTCGTCTCCTCGCCGTGCTCGCCGGACCTCGCCGTGACCACGCCGAAGCCACCCGGTCGGTTCATCGAACCTGCGGAATATCGACCGATGAACCGACCGGGTGGCTTCGGCGTGGTCACGGCGACGGATCCGGCCGGTGGGTCCGCGCTGCCCGACGGGAGCGGACGTGATCGACTTCGCGCTGGACTACAGCACGTTGAGCGAGGCCAAGAAGGACCTGTACGACCTCGCCGAGCGGATCTCGCCCACGCTCAAGTCCAGCGACTTCGCCACCCTGGGCAAGGGCGGCTACACCGACGCCCAAGCGGTGTTCGGCGACCCGACGCTGACCAGTGCGTTCCGCAGCCTGTACCGGCTGTCCGCGGGTCCGATGACCCGTGCCGAGGACCTGCTCAAGAAGCTCGGCGACTGCTTCGGCAAGGTCGGCGACGCCTACTTCAACGCCGACGCGCAGATCACCGAGGGCATGGGCGTGATGGGCGCCACGATGGGCCTGGAGGAGTGGCGCAACAAGGTCGCCGCGTGGAAGTACAAGCAGGACCACCTGGACGAGTGCGCCAAGCCCGGACCGGACGGCAAGCTCCCGGAGTTCTGCAAGGCCCAGGACCCCGGCGACAAGCCGCCGCTCGACCAGGTGATCACCACGCCCAACGGCGGCCGGATCGAGACCCACCTGACCCTGGACGCCAACGGGAACGTGATCAAGGAGGAGACCAAGGTCACCTCCAACGGTCAGACGTACACGTCGGTCACCACCTACGACTCGGACCGGCTGAACTACAAGACCGTGTCCACCGCGGCCGACGGCAGCGTGACCACCACCGACACGCACCTGAACAAGGATGGCGGCGGGACCCAGACGGTGGTCGACTCCGAGGGCAAGACGCACCAGTACACGCGCGTCGACGGCAAGCACGAGTGGAAGGACGTCACGCCCAAGCCGCCGGAAAAGCCCGTTCCCCCGGGCGGCGGTGGTGGCGGCGGCGGTGGCCACATCCCGCGCCGCGACTGAGCCCGCTCGACTCCCGCTCCCTTCGAGCCCCCGACTGCCCGACGCTCGCATTCCGCGATCCCCGCATCACACGATCCCGGCTGCACCCGACCCCCGCAGCTCCCGACCCGGTTCGCCCAGCCCTGCGGTGAGCCGATCTTCCCTGGAGGAACCCATGCCCGATATCGCACTCGACTTTGCCCGGATCGACGAGGTCGCCGGCAAGCTCAACAAGGCTCGCGAGACGATCACGCCGATGATCAAGACCCTGCTCGGCGACGTGAACGGGCTGCTCGACAACGGCATGGTCTTCAAGGAGTCGAGCCCGGCCATGCGCGACGCGTACGCGAAGTTCGACACCAGCCTGACCGCCGCCATCGACGGCATCCAGATCTTCTCCGAGATGTTCGCCAAGATCCGTACGCAGATGCACGAGATGGACGTCGAGATGGCGAAGAACCTGAAGAAGAACTGAGCTTCGGACACCATCGGGCGGGTCTCGGTACGAACCGAGCCCCGCCCACCGCGATTCGGGCCGCACCCCCTTGGGGGCGGCCCGAATTCGTCTCACTCGCAAGGCGGTTCGGCGGTGCCGGCTACCCGGCCGACCGCAACACCGTCAACGGCACCTGTACCGACATCGGCACGCTTCCCGGACCGGCGGTCCATCCCCGGCCGGGCACAGGCGGCGCCGAGCGCACCACGTTCGTTGGCAGTCGCACGCCGATCATGTCGCCCTCCTGGAGGTTCTTCGGCGCGAGCAGGATCCCGTTCCGGCTGCCGCGCCGGGCCGCGCTGAGCCAACTGGCCATCGCCACCTGGAGGGCGTCGTAGGAACCCGCGTACAGCAGCCCCTGTCCGCGGTCCCGCCCCGCGATCGCCAGGTCGCGCAGGACCCGGTCGGCGGCGGGCATGCCGAGCAGTTCGGCGTCGTCGACGACCACCACGCGCGGGCCGGACAACTCCTCCAGGGCACGCTCGACGTCCTCGGCGGCGGGGTCCTCGTCCGTCAACAGCCGCACCTGCGGGTGTTGCGCGAGTCCGCGCAGCGGCGATTCGCGCGGGGTCAACACGACCAGCGAGGTGCCGCCCGCGAGCAGCGACACCGACAACGACGCGAGGGTGGTGCTGCGTCCGGTTCCGGAGGGTCCGATCACGCAGAACACAGACTTGGCGGTGAAGTCCACGCCGATCGGCTCCGCGCTGTCGCCGCCGATGCCCAGCAACCCCCACATCGGGCGGCGCACCTGGGCCGGCACCCGCTCGTACGCGGCGGCGAACTCGACCACACGCGGCAACGTCGGGATCCGCACCGGCATGCGCTCGTGCGGCACCCCGATGTCGCGGCGGGTCGCCTCCGCGCCGATCCGGCGCAGCGCCTCGGCCTGCTCCTGCCCGCTCGGGTCGGGCGCGAGCAGCGCGACCTGGCTCTCCGTCTGGGACAACACGTGCCAGCCGCGACCGGGCGGGATCACCGCCGGCACCTTGCGCAGCGGCATGCCGACCATCTGGTAGTCGGTCCGGTCGGCCTGGCGCAGCAGCAGCTTGTGGTCGTTGTGAGCGGCCAACCGACCGCTGAGCAGCGCCCGTTCGGAGGTGGCCACGATATGGATGCCGGCCGCCGCGCCCTCGCGCAGCAGTCGCATCACGTCGTCCACGAGGCGTCCGCCGTCGTGGTCGTCGAGCAGCGCGACCAGCGCGTCCCAGCCGTCGAGCAGGACCACGATGTGCGCGGGCCGCTCGGCAGCCGGGAGCATCCGGCGCAACTCCACCAGCCCGGCGGCGTTGTGCGCGCTGCACCGTTCCTGACGCTCGGTCAACTCGCGCACCAGGCGGCCGAGGAGTCGCCCCATTCGCTCCATGTCGTGCCGGGAGACCACCGCGCCGCAGTGCGGCAGGGTCTCCAGGGCGGCCAACCCGCCGCCGCCCGCGTCGATCCCGTAAAGGTGCACGTCGGCGCAACTCGCCGTGGCCGCCGCGGCGCCCGCGATGGTGCGCAGCACCTGGGTGCGGCCCGAGCGCGGCGAGCCGATCACGTACAGGTGGCCGAACGTGGCCAGGTCCACCGTGGTCACCCGCTGCTCCTGGAGTTGCGGGACGTCCTCCAGGGCGTAGGGGATGGGCGGCGGGCAGGTGTCGAGCGCTGTGGTGTCGGCCCGCTCCACCGCCGGCAGATCGTCCAACAGCACCCGTTCGGCCAGCGCCGGCAACCAGGGGCTGGGCTGCGGGGTGTAGTCCGGCAGCGTTGCGGCGGCCTCGCGCAGGGCCGAGACCAGGGCGTTGAGGTCGGTCGGGTTGGGCGCGTCCGTCGTGTCCGGCCCCTCGTCGACCATCGGCAGCGACACGGGGCGGCCGAGACCGGTCAGGGTCAGCTCGGTGGCGCGCACCGAGCGGGTCGGGCCGGCGGCGGGGCCGCGGCCGG
>NZ_JBEXCV010000285.1:0-5547 GCF_040605455.1 Embleya sp. NPDC005575
CACGTAAATTCCGGCGGCGTCCTACTCTCCCACACCCCTTCGAGTGCAGTACCATCGGCGCTGGAGAGCTTAGCTTCCGGGTTCGGAATGAGACCGGGCGTTTCCTCTCCGCCAAGACCACCGGAAAACCATCGAACCCGACAAAGGGTCGTTCGGTGAACCAGAAATCACATGCGGTGATTCAATTATCAAAACGGGTTCCCCGAAACCGATTGCGGTTCGGGAACCACACAGTGGACGCGTAGCAACTGAGGACAAGTCCTCGGCCTATTAGTACCGGTCAGCTCCACCCCTCACAGGGCTTCCACACCCGGCCTATCAACCCGATCGTCTCTCGGGGGCCTTACCCAACCGAAGTTGGTGGGAGTCCTCATCTCGAAGCAAGCTTCCCGCTTAGATGCTTTCAGCGGTTATCCCTCCCGAACGTAGCCAACCAGCCATGCCCTTGGCAGAACAACTGGCACACCAGAGGTTCGTCCGTCCCGGTCCTCTCGTACTAGGGACAGCCCTTCTCAAGACTCCTACGCGCACAGCGGATAGGGACCGAACTGTCTCACGACGTTCTAAACCCAGCTCGCGTACCGCTTTAATGGGCGAACAGCCCAACCCTTGGGACCTACTCCAGCCCCAGGATGCGACGAGCCGACATCGAGGTGCCAAACCATCCCGTCGATATGGACTCTTGGGGAAGATCAGCCTGTTATCCCCGGGGTACCTTTTATCCGTTGAGCGACGGCGCTTCCACAAGCCACCGCCGGATCACTAGTCCCTGCTTTCGCACCTGCTCGACCTGTCGGTCTCACAGTCAAGCTCCCTTGTGCACTTACACTCGACACCTGATTGCCAACCAGGATGAGGGAACCTTTGGGCGCCTCCGTTACCCTTTAGGAGGCAACCGCCCCAGTTAAACTACCCATCAGACACTGTCCCTGATCCGGATCACGGACCCAGGTTAGACATCCAGCACGACCAGAGTGGTATTTCAACGATGACTCCACGAACACTGGCGTGTCCGCTTCAAAGTCTCCCACCTATCCTACACAAGCCGAACCGAACACCAATATCAAACTATAGTAAAGGTCCCGGGGTCTTTCCGTCCTGCTGCGCGAAACGAGCATCTTTACTCGTAGTGCAATTTCACCGGGCCTGTGGTTGAGACAGTCGAGAAGTCGTTACGCCATTCGTGCAGGTCGGAACTTACCCGACAAGGAATTTCGCTACCTTAGGATGGTTATAGTTACCACCGCCGTTTACTGGCGCTTAAGTTCTCAGCTTCGCCCCGAAGAGCTAACCGGTCCCCTTAACGTTCCAGCACCGGGCAGGCGTCAGTCCGTATACATCGTCTTACGACTTCGCACGGACCTGTGTTTTTAGTAAACAGTCGCTTCTCGCTGGTCTCTGCGGCCACCACCAGCTCACCGTGCAAGACGGATCACCAGCAATGGCCCCCCTTCTCCCGAAGTTACGGGGGCATTTTGCCGAGTTCCTTAACCACAGTTCACCCGAACGCCTTAGTATTCTCTACCTGACCACCTGAGTCGGTTTGGGGTACGGGCCGCCACGACACTCGCTAGAGGCTTTTCTCGGCAGCATAGGATCATCCACTTCCCCACAATCGGGTCGGCATCAGGTCTCAGGCTATATGAGAGACGGATTTGCCTATCTCTCGCCCTACACCCTTACCCCGGGACTACCACCGCCCGGGCTGGACTACCTTCCTGCGTCACCCCATCGCTCACCTACTACCCGATTGGTTCGGCGGCTCCACCAAAACCGTTCACCCGAAGGATCCCGGCGGCTTCACGGCCTTAACATCACGAGGTTCAGCGCTGGCGCATCGTAGCGGGTACGGGAATATCAACCCGTTGTCCATCGACTACGCCTGTCGGCCTCGCCTTAGGTCCCGACTTACCCTGGGCGGATTAGCCTGCCCCAGGAACCCTTGGTCATCCGGCGCACACGTTTCTCACGTGTGATTCGCTACTCATGCCTGCATTCTCACTCGTGCAGCGTCCACCGCTGGTTTCCACCGCGACTTCACTCGCTGCACGACGCTCCCCTACCCATCCGTACGCCTGAACCACGAAGGCTTGGCTATATGTACGAATGACACGACTTCGGCGGTGCGCTTGAGCCCCGCTACATTATCGGCGCGGAATCACTTGACCAGTGAGCTATTACGCACTCTTTCAAGGGTGGCTGCTTCTAAGCCAACCTCCTGGTTGTCTGTGCGACTCCACATCCTTTCCCACTTAGCGCACGCTTGGGGGCCTTAGTCGGTGCTCTGGGCTGTTTCCCTCTCGACCACGGAGCTTATCCCCCGCAGTCTCACTGCCGCGCTCTCACTTACCGGCATTCGGAGTTTGGCTTATCTCAGTAACCTGGTGAGGCCCATCAACAATCCAGTGCTCTACCTCCGGCAAGAAACACACGACGCTGCACCTAAATGCATTTCGGGGAGAACCAGCTATCACGGAGTTTGATTGGCCTTTCACCCCTAACCACAGGTCATCCCCCAGGTTTTCAACCCTGGTGGGTTCGGGCCTCCACACGGTCTTACCCGCGCTTCACCCTGCCCATGGCTAGATCACTCCGCTTCGGGTCTTGGGCGCGCGACTCAATCGCCCTGTTCGGACTCGCTTTCGCTACGGCTACCCCACACGGGTTAACCTCGCCACACACCGCAAACTCGCAGGCTCATTCTTCAAAAGGCACGCAGTCACGGCCACCCGTGTAAACACGAATGACGACGCTCCCACGGCTTGTAGGCACACGGTTTCAGGTACTATTTCACTCCCCTCCCGGGGTACTTTTCACCTTTCCCTCACGGTACTAGTCCGCTATCGGTCACCAGGGAATATTTAGGCTTAGCGGGTGGTCCCGCCAGATTCACACGGGATTTCTCGGGCCCCGTGCTACTTGGGAAATGCGCAAGCAAGCCGCACATGTTTCGTCTACGGGGGTCTTACCCTCTACGCCGGACCTTTCGCATGTCCTTCGACTACATGTACGGTTTCTGACTCGCCGACCGGCCGGCAGACCGATCAAGCACACTCCCACGACCCCGATCACGCAACCCCTGCCGGGTATCACACGTGACCGGTTTAGCCTCATCCGATTTCGCTCGCCACTACTCTCGGAATCACGGTTGTTTTCTCTTCCTGCGGGTACTGAGATGTTTCACTTCCCCGCGTTCCCTCCACACACCCTATATATTCAGGTGCGGGTGACAGCCCATGACGACTGCCGGGTTTCCCCATTCGGACACCCCCGGATCACAGCTCGGTTGACAGCTCCCCGGGGCCTATCGCGGCCTCCCACGTCCTTCATCGGTTCCTGGTACCTAGGCATCCACCGTGCGCCCTTAACAACTTGGCCACAGATGCTCGCGTCCACTGTGCAGTTCTCAAACAACAACCGATTCCCACAGACCTGAAGGCCACGCCTACCAACCTTGCGGCTGGCGGTTCGAAGACCGTCCGAGGATCGGAACCTTCCCGAGACAACAGACCAGCCCCAACGGTCAAAAGACCGTGGGGCCGGGCCCATTCCCTCAGGACCCAACAACGTGCCCGAACCATCCCCATCCACGCTCACGCTTTCCACGCCCTTGCAGGCAGTACTTGCGATCCCGATTCAGGAAACGATCCGAATAGTCAACGTTCCACCCATGAGCAACCGTGTGACACAGATGGTCACATTCGGCTATGTGCTCCTTAGAAAGGAGGTGATCCAGCCGCACCTTCCGGTACGGCTACCTTGTTACGACTTCGTCCCAATCGCTGGTCCCACCTTCGACGGCTCCCCCTCTTGCGAGTTGGGCCACCGGCTTCGGGTGTTACCGACTTTCGTGACGTGACGGGCGGTGTGTACAAGGCCCGGGAACGTATTCACCGCAGCGATGCTGATCTGCGATTACTAGAGACTCCGACTTCACGGGGTCGAGTTGCAGACCCCGATCCGAACTGAGACCGGCTTTTTGAGATTCGCTCCACCTCGCGGTATCGCAGCTCATTGTACCGGCCATTGTAGCACGTGTGCAGCCCAAGACATAAGGGGCATGATGACTTGACGTCGTCCCCACCTTCCTCCGAGTTGACCCCGGCAGTCTCCTGTGAGTCCCCATCACCCCGAAGGGCATGCTGGCAACACAGAACGAGGGTTGCGCTCGTTGCGGGACTTAACCCAACATCTCACGACACGAGCTGACGACAGCCATGCACCACCTGTACACCGACCAAAAGGGGCACCTGTCTCCAGATGTTTCCGGTGTATGTCAAGCCTTGGTAAGGTTCTTCGCGTTGCGTCGAATTAAGCCACATGCTCCGCCTCTTGTGCGGGCCCCCGTCAATTCCTTTGAGTTTTAGCCTTGCGGCCGTACTCCCCAGGCGGGGAACTTAATGCGTTAGCTGCGGCACGGACGACGTGGAATGTCGCCCACACCTAGTTCCCAACGTTTACGGCGTGGACTACCAGGGTATCTAATCCTGTTCGCTCCCCACGCTTTCGCTCCTCAGCGTCAGTATCGGCCCAGAGACCCGCCTTCGCCACCGGTGTTCCTCCTGATATCTGCGCATTTCACCGCTACACCAGGAATTCCAGTCTCCCCTGCCGAACTCTAGCCTGCCCGTATCGAATGCAGGCTCGGGGTTAAGCCCCGAGTTTTCACATCCGACGCGACAGGCCGCCTACGAGCTCTTTACGCCCAATAATTCCGGACAACGCTCGCACCCTACGTATTACCGCGGCTGCTGGCACGTAGTTAGCCGGTGCTTCTTCTGCAGGTACCGTCACTTTCGCTTCTTCCCTGCTGAAAGAGGTTTACAACCCGAAGGCCGTCATCCCTCACGCGGCGTCGCTGCGTCAGGCTTTCGCCCATTGCGCAATATTCCCCACTGCTGCCTCCCGTAGGAGTCTGGGCCGTGTCTCAGTCCCAGTGTGGCCGGTCGCCCTCTCAGGCCGGCTACCCGTCGTCGCCTTGGTAGGCCACTACCCCACCAACAAGCTGATAGGCCGCGGGCCCATCCTGCACCGCCGGAACTTTCAACCCCCCACCATGCGGAGGAGGATATTATCCGGTATTAGCTCCGGTTTCCCGAAGTTATCCCAGAGTGCAGGGCAGGTTGCCCACGTGTTACTCACCCGTTCGCCACTCATCCACCCCGAAGGGCTTCAGCGTTCGACTTGCATGTGTTAAGCACGCCGCCAGCGTTCGTCCTGAGCCAGGATCAAACTCTCCATTGATGTTCACCGGTAATCCGGTGGAACACAATAAGTGAGCGGCGACTCTCCCGGAGGAATAGTCCGAGTATGTCGCCGGCGTCCTTGCTGTGACCTGGGCCCACTGACAGGACCCAGGATTTTCTTCAAAGGAACCACCAACACTGACCGCTACTCCCCGAGTGGGAAGACGTTCAGCGCCGGGGGTGTTTCTTTGGCGTTGACTTTTGGCACGCTGTTGAGTTCTCAAGGAACGGACGCTTCCTTTGGTGCGGAGTCAACCGCGCCCTCCGGGCGTTTAACGTTCAAGGTGTTTCATTGTGTTTC
>NZ_JBEXCV010000286.1:0-5444 GCF_040605455.1 Embleya sp. NPDC005575
GGGGGTGTCCGGTCCGGGCGACGCCCGCCTCGCCGGCGCGGCGGGGCCGGCGCCGGTGGTGTGTGGTGCGGTGGAGGTGTGGGTGATCTGGGCGTAGACGCGGCGGTAGCGCAGCACCAGCTGCGGGGTACCCGCGGCGGCGGCGCGTACCAGGTTGCCCAGGCCCTGCCGGGCGGCGGTCATCGTGAACGCCGGCAACTCCCCCTGCGCGGCCAACACATCCGGCGTGGGCGGGCCCAGCACCGCACGCACCCCGTGCGGAGCGTGGATCACCACCTGGGTGCCGTCGGCGGCGTCGGCCACCACCCGCGCCCACTGCCTGCGGACCTCCTCCACCCCGAACCCCGCACCCGAACCGGCCGCACCGCGCGTGAGCCCACCCGAAGCGTCCCCGTCCGGTGTGTGCTCTCCGTCGCTCATCCGCCCGACCCTTTCCCAGCCGACACCAACACCCGCGATCCTACCGTGATCCGACGCGAGAATCGGCTAGAACAGTAAGGAAGTCGAGTCGGAAAAGGGGGTTTCTCGCGTGGCGGGGGTGGTGTCACCGCGATGCTTCACCGAGCCGTGCGAGACATCCGTCCGGGCCGGGCCGGGAAGGCACCGGCGCTCCCCGGCTTCCCCCCGCACGAAGGGAAGCGGTGACCAGGGCGCGTTCCGCCCGGCCGCCGCCGGGCGCTCGCAGCGTGCCGCGATCTCCCTCCCGACCCCGTGCACCGCCGACTCGCCGGATCCGATCGGGAGTCCGCCGATCGCCGGCGGCGGCGTCACCAGGCGGGTCTGGGGTCGCGCAGGTGCGGCGGGGTCTGTTCGGGCAGGGCACGCGACCCGTCGTCGGTACGCAGGACGAAGCCCGGGTGCGGCGGGAACTCGAGGGTCTCCGGCGCCGGGAGATGGAAGCGGCGCGTACGCGGGAGCGGGACCTCGGTCAGCACCCCGTCGTGGAGCATCCACAGGCCGAAACACTCGTCGTCGACGTCGTGCATCAACACCTGCACGCTGCCCGGGTACGGCCACGCCAAGGACTCCAGATGCCTCAACAACCCGGTCCTGCCGCTCCGGCGCGGGAACTCCGCCGCCCACCCGTATCCGCCCAACACCTCGATCGCCTCGAACCGCCCCCGCCACGGACGACTCTCGTCGAAGCGCGTCAACGGCTCCATCACCTCGTGCGCGTGCAACGCCAACACGATGACCTCCGCGTCCATACCCATCCCGGGATACCACCCCACCCCCGGCACCCGACGCAACCCGATTCCCGACCCGACACCTCGAGCAGACCCCGGTCGCGCCGCGCGGAAACGCCCGGGGCGGGAGGCTGCGGATCGGGGGTCGGGAACCGCTGGGCCGATCGGCGGGCCGACATGGCGGCCGGCCGGATCCGGGGGTCCGTCGGCGCGGACCCGGGTGGACCGATGCGCCTGCGCACGCACCGCACCGGCAAATCCCGGCATGCCCGGGGTCAGGCCGCGCGATGCGTGTCCCCGAGACGGCGCAGTGCGTCGTCCAGGTCGGCTTGGGCACGGCCGAGCCAGGTGGTGGTGATGTCGGTACCGGCGGTGGTGTGGTCGGGGCGGCGGTGCAGACGGGGCTCCTCGCCGTGCTCGGCGGCGCGGGCGTGGGCGACGGCGTGGCTCGCGCGCGCGCGGCGGCGGCGAGTTCCTCGCCGGCCACGTCCAGGTAGGTGCGGGTGGCAGGTTGGGTGACCTTCGCGAGGTTGGCCGGGTCGGACAGGGCGCGGGCGATCGCCTCGAGGGTCCTGCCGGTCAGCTTGCGGGAGGTCAACGCCGGCGGCAGACCCGGGAGTTGCGCCAGGTGCGCGAGGGCCGTGCTCTCCACCAGGGTCAGGGAGTACGTCAGTCGTCCGAGTTTCGACAGATAGGTGTCATCGGGGAACATGCGGGCCGTTGTGCGACACCGGTCCGACGCCATCGACGCTTTCGCCCCTCGCACGGCGATTCGACCGCCCCGACGGACGGGTGCTCGTCCGCTCCTCGCCGGCCCGTTCGGTGGCACCCGAGGAGAAGGGTCACGGCCGATCCATGCCGTCCGACCCGGGTGTGGCCCGCGCGGCGTGAAGCCGGCCGTGGCCCTCGCTGCGTCACACGTCCCGGGTGAGACGCCCGGGTCGGCGCCCGGCGGCGTGGCCGAACAGTCGTGATCGCGCGGCTTCGCACCCGCACGCAACCTCGGAATCGCCCGGGCGCGATCTCGACCGGAGCTCCTCCCGGATGGGAGAATCTCGGCTTCGCATCGTGTCGGCGGTCTCCGCCCGACCGGGCTTCACGACCCCGCCTGCCCGGGGCGCCCGCCTCATGGTGGTTCCGCGCCGTCTTCGCGACGTCACCGGGCCGATCGCCGAGTCCGCACGCCGACGACGCGCCTTTCGTCGGGCAGCCGGTCCCGCGCCGTCGCGGATACCCCCATGCCGCGCCTTCACGATCCCGCACGCCGCGCTGCATCGTCACCACCGCCCGAAACCGCCCGAGAGGACCCGAGACCTTGAGCAAGAGGAAGAAGAAGCAGGACCTGACAGCCGGCGAACTCCTCACCGTAGCCTGGGGGTTGGCGTGCCTGATGTCGACCGGTGCCACGCAGGCGCTGGGAGTCCCGAGGGTGGCCTCCTACTGGGTCGCCGCGCTGCTGTTCATATCCGGCGTCGTCCTGTTCGTGTGGTACCGGGTCGCGTCGGGGCGCCGGCCGCTGTTGCGGCGCGGGTCGACCTCGCGGGGGTCGGCTGCGGTCTCGCTCGCGGGGGTGGACGCCATGAGCGGTCGGGAGTTCGAGCACCTGGTGGCGGGCCTGTGTCGGCGGGACGGGTGTTCGCGGGTGCGGGTGTCGGGAGGCGCGGGCGACCTGGGGGCGGACGTTGTCGGTCTACTCCCCGACGGACGGCGATTCGTGGTGCAGTGCAAACGCTTCGCGGTCACCTCCAAGGTCGGCTCGCCCGACATGCAGCGCTTCCTCGGCACGGGACGTCACGTCCACGGCGCCCAGGTCCTGATCTTCGCCACCACCACCGTGTTCACCACCCCGGCCCGGAATCTCGGCGTCGCCCAGTCCGTGGTGCTGATCGACCGGGACCGCCTCGGGGCGTGGTTGTCGGGGCGCTCCGCCCTCTCGTTCGTCGGGGCCGTTCGCCGTTGACCACCGCTTCCGCGTAGGCGCACACGGAAGCGGCGATCACCGGGACGAACCGTACGTCCGCGTCCGACGGTTCGGCGCCCGAAGTCCGGGTCGTGACCGGCACCCGCCGGCCCGGTCGTCGGCCCGCGAACGTGGAATCCCGCCCGGGCATGGGCGTCGTGCGGGAGACTGACACGGCCCTTTGGCCGCGGACTTTGCAGGCGATTTCCCGAGCGTCGGCGACCGAGCAGATGGAGGAATTCGTGAACACACCCGCTTCCCGTAAGTGGCCGGTCTCGGTCAAGGGCGTCGTGGTCGACCGCCGCGATCGTGTGCTTTTGCTGCGTAACGATCGGCGGGAGTGGGAACTGCCGGGCGGGCGACTGGAGTCGGGTGAGGGGCCGGCCGAGTGCGTGGTGCGCGAGATCGAGGAGGAGACCGCCTGGAGGGCTCGGACCGGGCCCTTGTTGGACACGTGGGTCTACGAACCTCTGCCCGGGCGCCACGTCCTGATCGTCACCTACGGCATCCATCTCCCGGACGCCGACGCCGCCCCGGTCCTCAGCCACGAGCACTGCGAGCTCGGCCTGTTCACCCGCACCGAGATCCCCGGCCTGTTCATGCCCGACGGCTACAAGCGGTCCGTGACGGCATGGTTCGACCACCCCGCCCGCACGGCCTGAGCACGCCGCGCACCGGTCCCGACGGGCGGGCGTGGGTGGCATGCTTCCGGGCGGCCTCGGGTCCTCGTGATCCGCCCGGGTCGTTCGCGTCCGGGCGCGGGTGAAGCCGGACCCGCGGGGTGGGTCCGGCTTGCGATGGTGCGCGGTGTGGCCGGTGGCGGTCAGCCGGCGAGCGGCAAGCCGTTGCGGAGCTAGGCGGCTTCGGGGGCGAGGTAGCCCGGGGACAGGAACAGTGCGGTGAACGTCCCGGGGCCGTGGCGGCGGTCGAGCCACTCGCACAGCCTCGACACGTCGCCGGCGATCACCGTCGTCAGGATCAGCGTGTGCAGATCCTCCGCCTCGGAGCGGCCGATCTCGGTCAAAAACCGTTCGTAGCGGGCGTTCACGTTCGCCTGGTAGCGGGCCAACGAGACGAGGTACGCGTCCCGTTCGGTCGCCGCCGGGGTGGGTTCGGCGAGGAGCGTGGACAGGTCGGCGGGGTCGAGTTGCCCGGTGACGTCCCGGAACGCGATCGCGTCGCCGCAGTCGCGGGCGGTGATGTCGTGCCGGGCTGCGGCGCGGCGGGTGATCGTGCGGGCCTCGCGGTCGCACGCCCCCTCCATCACGACGCCGATGTTGCGGGTGGTCTCGGCGCCGGCCGGGTCGGGACCGGAGTAGCTTCGCCCGCCCGCGCGCCGGAAGTTCAGCCCGTAGCGGCTGCGGACGATATCGCCGGCGTGGAGGTGGTAGTCCCGGCGGGACCCGAAGTGCAGGCAGTCGTGGGCGTAGGCGCGCAGCAGGTCGAGCACCGCGAGCGTCCCGTGGGCGGGTGCTCCCGTGTCCATGGGGCCGTAGGCGGTGATCAGGGCGCGCATCTGCACGTGTCGGTAGCCCTGATCGGGGTGGTGGAACCCGCCGAACGCGCCCGGTCGCGTCGATGCCACCCCGACCATGACGCGGTCCCCGGGGAGCAGACGGCGCAGGCCCAGACGGGCGTAGCGGCGGCGCATGAGGTCGTGGCCGGTGCGGAAGGGCGTGGTGTCCGCGCCGCTGTCGTGCCAGTGGGCGAGGACGTGGGTGAGGGTGTGGAAGGTGTGGTCGGGGTGCTGCGCGGAGAGGGTGTCGGTGGTGCGGGCGCGGGTCAGGTCGGTGCGCAGGGGGACGGTGTCGGGGCCGGTGAGGTGTTCGTTGGGGGCGAGGAGACGGGTGGGGTGTTGCGCGCGCTGTGCGTTCGGCGGGGTCGTGCGGGCGAGGAACCCGGGGAGAGCCGTCGGTGCCTCCGGAAGGATGCTCGAACGGGCCGATCTGGGCGAGCGGCCGGTGGCCTCGGATGCCGCCGTGAGGCGGGCGTGGGACGCCGGCGGGCCGGGCGGGAGCCGTTTCGTGATCTGCGGTTGCCCGGGTGGTGCCGTTCGAACGGTCAGGACGCGCGCGATGCTGAGGCGCGGTTCGCGCCGTGTGTGACCGTATGCCCATAATACGCTTATCTCTTGCGCTTGCGCAAGAGATTCTTGGCCGTCGTCCGGTCCCCTGCCGGCGTGGTGGGCGGAGCGCGCCAGGGGCCGGACGAGCGGGGACGGGTTCCCTCGTCGTCGCTCGCCCCGGCCAAGGTGACGAGATCCGATTCCCCCGCGATGCCCCCTCCACCGGGGAACA
>NZ_JBEXCV010000287.1:0-5433 GCF_040605455.1 Embleya sp. NPDC005575
CCGACCGCGCCGCCTGCGACCGGGCGACCGGGTCGCGGTGGTGTGCCCCGGCAGCCCGGTCGAGCCGGACCGGCTGCGCGCCGGTTGTGCGGTGTTGACCGATCTCGGTCTCGAGGTGGTGTTGGGCGCGCACGTCCTGGACGGGCAGGGGCTGGGATACCTCGCCGGGACCGACGGCGGCCGCGCGCGCGATCTGGAGGACGCCTGGTGTGATCCCGGGATCGCCGCGATCGTGTGTGCGCGCGGCGGTTACGGCGCGGCGCGGGTGCTCGACCTGCTGCCGTGGGAGGCGCTGGCGGCGGCGGAGCCGAAGGTGCTCGTGGGGGCGAGCGACGTCACCGCGTTGCACGCGGCGTTCGCCGCCCGACTGGGCGTCGTCACCCTGTTCGGGCCGATGCCCGCCACCGCCGGGTTCGGCGCGCCGGCCGGCGGACCGCCCGACCCGGACACCCTCGCCCATCTGCGGGCGACCCTGTTCAACCCGGAGGACGCGGTGGAGTTGACGTCCCCAAATGCCCACCCGTTGGTGGCCGGCCGAGCCCGCGGCGTGACCACCGGCGGCACGTTGAGCCTGGTGGCCGGCTCGATCGGGTGTCCGGAGTCGTCGCCGGCGACCGGTGCGATCGTGCTGTTCGAGGACATCGGCGAGCAGCCGTACCGCATCGATCGACTGCTCACCCAACTGTTGCGCTCGGGCTGGTTCGCGGGGGTGGCGGGGGTGGTGACCGGAACCTGGACGGACTGTGGGCCGGTCGAGCGGATCGAGGCGGTGCTGCGCGATCGGCTTTCGCCGCTGGGTGTCCCGGTACTGGCCGGGCTGGGCTTCGGTCACGGGCCGCGTCAACTCACCGTGCCGCTGGGCGTCGAGGCCGACCTGGACGCGGACGCGGGTACGTTGACGCTGACTTCGGCGGCGCTGCGGTGAGCGACTCGCCCGCATCGGGTGCACCCGTTCCGGGGACGCTGGTGCACCTGGACGGAACCGTCGCCGACCGTGCCCGGCCCGCGCTGCGCGCCGACGACCTCGGGGTGCTGCGCGGCGACGGCGTCTTCGAGGCACTGCTGATCGTCGACGGGCGACCCCGGTACCTGGACGAGCACTTGGCCCGGTTGGCCCGGTCGGCCGCCGCTCTGCGCATGCCGCCGCCGGACGCCGAGGCGTGGCGGCGCTGCCTGGCGGTGGCGATCGACCGGCACGGCGTCGTCGGTGAGTCGTACGCCCGGCTGGTGCTGACCCGAGGGCCGGAGGGCGGCGGCCCGGGGACCGGCTACGTGCTGGTCGACCCGATTCCGGCGAGCACGCGGCGGGCCCGAGCCGAGGGGGTGCGTACGGTGACGGTGACCCGCGGTGTCGTCGCCACCCCGGCCGATCGGGTGCCGTGGCTGCTGAGCGGGGCCAAGACGCTGTCGTACGCGGTCAACATGGCCGCCCAGCGGTGGGCCCGCGCGCACGGCGCGGACGACGCGATCATCCTGGCCGAGGACGGCACGGTCCTGGAGGCACCGACGGCCGCCGTGGTGGTGGCGAGCGCTCACACGCTGCGGACCCCGCCGCTCGATCTGGGCATCCTGGCGAGCATCGCGCAGCGGCGGTTGTTCGATGCGGCGGCCGGGGCCGGTTGGAAGTGCGGCCACGCGCGGCTGTCGGTCGCCGATCTGCGCGCCGCGGACGGCGTTTGGCTGGTCTCCAGCGTCCGGCTCGCCGTGCGGGTGACCGCCATCGACGCGGTGCCGTGCCCGCAGAGCCCGCGGCACGACGAGATTGTCGATCTCCTGCGGGCCGATTGACCACACCGGCGCGGGATCGGTGCAAGGTGGCGGGCAGGCACCTGAGAAGGGGAGCCGCGGGCCGGAGCGGGGGAGCCGGGGTGCCGGGTACCTTTCGGCCCACCCGGCTCCGGTCGGGGCGGGCCGGAACCGTGGTCGGGTTGCGGTCGGTGCGGCGGGCTTCGGGTCCTCGGTGTCGCCGGCCGGGTCGGCGCGTCGGGCACAAGGAAGCGCGAGACGCTGTACAACTCCTCGCGGGTTTCCGCGAGTTCGCGTTCGGGCGTGGTGTGGGCGAGGATGCCCGCGCCGGCCCGCGGCCACGTGCGCTCACCATGTCCGGTGGCGGCGACGGTGCTGGTCGCGCCTTCCATGGTCGATGTGGTCGCGTCGACGCCCGTGCACACGAGTGCGTACGGCGTCTCCCCCCAGTCACTTCGGCTTCGTCCCCGTAGGCGACGAACTCGTCCGCAGTGGAGGCGGCGAGAGCGGCGGCGACGGCGGACGGACCTCGGGGCGGGGCACGCGTGGCGGGTCGCGGCGCCGGGGTCCGCCCGCGCACCGCACGTCGACCGGTGGCGGGTGGCGGTGCGGGCGCCGACGATGAAAAGCACGGGGGTCGTTCTTCGTCGCCTTCTCCGGAGGTTCTCGTCATGCCCGTGGTCACCAACCCCTACGTGCCCGGCACACCCTGTTGGGTCGATCTGATGGTTCCCGACCAACAGGCCGCTCTCGACTTCTACCGCGACCTGTTCGGGTGGCAGGGCGAGGTCGGGCCGCCGGAGACCGGCGGTTACGCCGTTTGCTCGCTGAACGGGAAGGCCGTCGCGGGCATCATGACCGCGATGTCCCCGGACGGCGGGCCGACGCCGCCGACCGCGTGGACCACCTACCTGGCCACCGCCGACGCGGACGCCACCGAGCAGGCGATCAAGAAGGCCGGCGGCACGGTGGTGATGCCGGTGATGGACGTGATGACGCTCGGCCGGATGGGCGTGGTCGCCGAGCCCACCGGCGCGGTGTTCGGTCTGTGGCAGGCCCGGGACTTCGGTGGCTCGGAGGTGGTCAACGAGCCCGGCGCGGTGATCTGGAACGAGCTGAACACCGGCGACGTCGCCGCCGCGAGCGCGTTCTGCTCGACCGCGCTGGGCCTGGAGGCCGCGTCGATGGAGGGCGCCGAGGGTTACTACTCGCTGAGTGCGGCCGGCCGCGTGGTCGGCGGGATGCAGGACTTGGACCAGTTGCCGCCCGGTACGCCCGCGCACTGGCTGACGTACTTCTCCGTGGACGACACCGACAGCACCGTCGATGCGCTGGTTCGGGCCGGCGGCAACGTGCTCAAGCCCCCGTTCGACATGATGGCGGGGCGGATGGCCGTGGTTCAGGATCCGCAGGGCGGCGCGTTCGCCGTGATCCAGGCGGTGGGCCCGGCGACGTCCTGAGCCCGGCCCGCGCCGGGCGCCCTTCCGAGCCCGACGCTCTCTTGAATTCGGCCCGCCCCCGGCCTCGCGAACCGGCGCAGGGGCGGTGCCCGGATCGACCGAAGCCCGCTCGATGCGGTGGCATCGAGCGGGCTTCGTTGCGTGACCGACCGCGGCGGGTCAGGCGGCGATCGGGGTGGGCCCGGTCGTTTCGGCCGGGGTCGGGTGGGTTTCGTCGGCGAGTGCCTCGAAGCCGCGCAGGCGCAGACTGTTGCTGATCACGAAGACCGAACTGAAGGCCATCGCGGCGCCGGCGAGCATCGGGTTGAGCAGCCCCGCGGCGGCGAGCGGCAGGGCGGCGACGTTGTAGGCGAAGGCCCAGAACAGGTTGGACTTGATGGTGCCCAGCGTCCTGCGGGCCAGCCGGATCGCGTCGGCGGCGGCGCGCAGGTCGCCGCGGACCAGGGTCAGGTCGGATGCCTCGATCGCGACGTCGGTGCCGGTGCCCATGGCCAGGCCGAGATCGGCGGTGGCCAGTGCCGCCGCGTCGTTGACGCCGTCGCCGACCATGGCCACGATCCGGCCCTCGGCTTGGAGCCGGGTGACCACGTCCACCTTGTCCTTGGGCATCACCTCGGCGTGCACGTGCTCCGGGTCGATGCCCACCTGCGCGGCGACGGTGTGCGCCACGGTGGTGTTGTCGCCGGTGAGCAGGATCGGGGTGAGTCCGAGTTCGCGGAAGCGCCGGATGGCCTCGGCGGAGGTGGGCTTGACCGCGTCGGCGACCACCAGGACGGCGCGGGCCTTGCCGTCCCACGCCACCGTGACGGCGGTACGACCGAGTGCCTCGGCATCAGCCATCGCCCGTTCGAGCTCGACCGGCAGGTCCAGGGCCCATTCGGTGAGCAGCCGGGTGCGGCCGACCAGGACGGCGTGGCCCTCCACGATGCCCTGCACGCCGAGTCCTTCGACGTTGGCGAAGTCCTCGGGATCGGGCAGGTCCCCGACGCGCTCGGTCGCACCGGTGGCGATGGCCTGGGCGATCGGGTGCTCGGAAGCGTTCTCCAGGGCACCCGCGAGACGCAGCACCTCGTCGAGGTGCTCGCCGCCGGCGAGGTGGGTGTCGAGGAGGGTCATCCGGCCGGTGGTGACGGTGCCGGTCTTGTCCAGGACGATCGTGTCGACGCGGCGGGTGGATTCCAGGACCTCGGGGCCCTTGATCAGGATGCCCAGTTGTGCGCCGCGGCCGGTGCCGACCATGAGGGCGGTGGGGGTGGCCAGGCCCAGGGCGCAGGGGCAGGCGATGATCAGGACCGCGACGGCGGCGGTGAACGCGCCGGCGATGCCCTGTCCGGTGCCCCACCAGAAGCCGAGGGTGGCGGCGGCCAGTGCGATGACGATGGGCACGAAGATGCCGGAGACCTTGTCGGCCAGGCGCTGCACCTGGGCCTTGCCGTTCTGGGCGTCTTCGACCAGACGGGCCATCCGGGCCAGTTGGGTGTCGGCGCCGATCCGGCCGGCCCGGACGACCAGTCGGCCGCCGGCGTTGACGGTCGCGCCGGTGACGGTGTCGCCGGGACGGACCTCGACGGGCACCGATTCGCCGGTGAGCATCGAGGCGTCCACGGCGGAGGTGCCCTGCTCGATCACGCCGTCGGTGGCGATCTTCTCGCCGGGGCGGACCACGAACAGGTCGCCGACGGCCAACTGCTCGACCGCGATGCGCTCCTCGCGGCCGTCGCGCAGGACCGCCACGTCGCGGGCGCCGAGTTCGAGCAGGGCCTTGAGGGCGGCGCCGGAGCGGCGCTTGGCGCGGGCCTCGAAGTAGCGGCCGGCGAGGATGAAGGTGGTCACGCCGGCGGCGGCTTCGAGGTAGATGTTGCCCGCTCCGTCACCGCGTTCGATGGCGAAGGAGAACGCGTGGGTCATGCCGGGTTCGCCGGCGGAACCCCAGAAGAGGGCGTACACGGACCAGGCGAGCGCGGCGAGGGTGCCCATCGATACGAGCGTGTCCATGGTCGAGGTTGCGTGCCGCAGGTTGGTCCACGCGGCCTTGTGGAACGGCCACGCGCCGTACGCGACGACCGGCCAGGCCAGCGCGAGGGAGAGCCACTGCCAGTTGGTGAACTGCAGGGCCGGCACCATCGCCATCGCGATCACCGGCACGGTCAGTACGCCCGAGATCAGCAGCCGGTCGCGCAGGGCGCGGACCCGACCCCCGTCCGGGTCCGCGCGCGGCGCCCGGGCG
>NZ_JBEXCV010000288.1:0-5394 GCF_040605455.1 Embleya sp. NPDC005575
GAGGTTGCGTCCCCGACGCCGACCGCCACGCGGTGGGCGAGCGTGAACGTCCTCGCGCGGTGCGTGCTGCCGGCCCTGATGGACCTCACCGGCCGTCACGTCGACGCGCGTGAACTGCGGGCGCGGCCCCTCGAGTCGCGGCGCCTGTCCCGGGAGACCGCGGTCCTGGTGAACACGTGGGACGCCCATCACGGCTGCTTCAACGGGTCGCACGCGGCACTTAGCCCCGGGACGGATCTGGTCGCGGAGGCGGCGGGCGGCGATCTCCTGGCCGACCTGGCCTGGTTGACCCCGGCGGGTGTGGGGGCCCTCACTTTCGCCCGGTCTCTGGCCGAGGACGCGGTCCGCGCCGCGATGCAGCACGAGGACGGCCCGGAACGGGTGGGTCACGCGGTCGCGCGTTGCCAGAGCGACGCGATCATGGTTCTCCGCGAAGTCATCGGATAGCCCCGCACCGGCCCCAGCCCCGCACCGCCCGGTCGCCTCCGGAGAGGCTTCGGCGGAGTCCTGGCAGCGTTGCCGTGCCGACCGCCGCCCGGGCACTCGCTCGCAGTCGATGCCGCGGCGGCGACGTCGGTGTTCACCGTTCCCCTCAGCCAAGCTGAACCGGACAACGCGGGGTGCGTCGTCGCTCGGCTGTGACGGCTCGATCACCGGCCCCGACCACGCCGATTCCGCGCCGCCGACGACCTTCACCCGGCCCGCGTGCTCGATCCCACGGAACGGCCTTCACCCGTGGGCCGGTCCCTCGTCCGGATGGGCCGGTGCCAATCCTCGGGCACCGAACGGGGTTTCCGTTCTACCCTGAAGACTCTGATGCGCCCGCCCCTCGCGGGTGCGTGTCTGATTCGGGAGTCAAGGGATGAACACCGCGCTGCCTGCCGCCGTCGTTGCCTGGCCGAGCGACTGGGCCGAGCGACGAGCCGGCCGCGGCTGCGTGATGTGCGCCAACGACGGCACCGAGGACATCGGCGTCGGAGTCCTCGTCGCCCGAGGCACCTGGGTGGACACCTACCTGCGGCGCAGCCGGGTGCGTGGGTACGTGATGGCGATCTGGTCCGGCAGGCACGTGGCCGAGCCGACCGAACTGGAGCCGTACGAGGTCGCCGGGTACTGGACGGAAGTGACCCGGGTGGGTCGCGTGGTCGAGGCCGTGTTCGGTCCGGTCAAGGTCAATTACGAGACCTTGGGGAACTCGGTGCCGCATCTGCACACGCACGTGATCCCCCGGCACCGGGAGGACCCGGCGCCGGGGGGACCGATGCCCGCGGAGTGGCTGGACGCCGCTCCGTGCGGCGAGGACGAGTTCAGCGCGGATTTGGCACGGGTCCGGGCCGCGTGGGAGCACCACGCGGGGTGAGGGCCGTGGCGGCGTGCCCGGCCGTGGGCCGGGCACGCGTGCGGTAGCGGCCTTCGTGGTCGGGCCCGGACAGCAGGCCCGAGCCGTTGAGCGCGGCCAGGCCGCGGTGCAGCGTGGCGTACAGGGCGGGGCCTTCCTCCCAGCCCAGCCAGTCCTTGCCTCGGTGGCCGCCGGGGCCGGTGAGCAGGCACCCGGCGGCTTCGGTCACGGTCGGCGCCGCGGTGGGGCAGCCCAGCAGCGCCAGCGCGAGTTGTGCGGTGGCGCGGTCCGCGGCGGCGGTGTGGCGCCGGTAGGCGGTCAGGTCGCCCGCGAGGAACATGTGCGGCCCGGACAGCGCGGACAGGAACAGCCGCAGCCGAAACGGTGCCGCGTTCAGCTCCTCGGGGTCGTCGGTCACCGGGGTGACGCGCAGGTGCGGTGCCCCGAACCCGGCCAGCGCGGTGGCCTGGTCGATGTCGTCGAAGCTCGCGCAGAGCTTGACGTCGTGTCGTACCTCGGTGTCCAGGGTCAGCCCCTCGCCGGGGTGCAGTGCGATCACCGCGGTCACGAGTTCGGCGCAGGGTGTGGCGGGCCGGTCGTGGACGAACAGCAGGTCCAGATCGGAGGTGGGCCGTCCGTGGCCGGATGCGTGGGAGCCGTACGCCACGGCGTAGCCGCCCGGCCCGGGGTGGGCGCCGGCGAGGGCCGCCGCGCGTCGCAGCGCTCCGGAGGGGACGGTGGGGGTGTCGCGGGCCGGGTTCATCGCGCGGTCCCGGCGGCGTGGAAGTCGACGAGGTGGACGCCGCACGGGATTTCGACGGTTCCGGTCGGCAGGGTGTGGTGCGCGACGAACGCGTGGACTTGGGCGAGGACGTCCGGGTCGTTCACGAGTTTGGGGTGGGAGCCCAGGTGGTGGTCGCTCATCCACGCGTGGGCGTGGGCGGCGTCGGTGGCGGTGGCCGTGCCCGGGAGGCGCTGGATGGTGGTGCGGCCGTGTCCGGCCTCCTCGGCGGCGTACAGGCGCTCCGTGAGCAGGGCGCGGGTGTGGGCGCGGCCGATGCCGGGGAACGGTGCCAGGCGTTCCCACAGGCGGGTCACCAGCCGCTCCTCGGGGGATTCGGAGTCGAAGAACAGCACCAGCAGGTGCCCGCCGGGCTTCAGGAGCGTGAGCAGGTCGTCCACGAAGCCGCTCGCCTCGCGGTGGGCGGTTTCCTCGTCGGCGAGGAACTCGATGCCGTCCGGTGTGGTGCGCTCGAAGCGGGCGGCCAGCGGGTAGTTGAGCGACCAGAACGCCCCGATCACGTCGTATCGGGCGTTCTCCTCGCACAGTCGGGCCACGGCGGCGGAGCTGTCGGCGGTGAGGGTCCGGGCGTCGGGGAAGGCGCGGCCGAACCCGGCGATCATCTCCGGGCTCAGGTCCACGCCGGTCAGGGTGCGGGCGTGCGGTGCCAGCGCGTACGTGACGCGGCCGGTCCCGCAGCCGAGGTCGAGCACGTCCAATACGCGGCCGCCCTCGGGGTTCACGGCGTCCATCGTCCGGGCGATCAGTGCGACGTCGCTCACGTGCTCGGCGGTCGCGGGCACGGGGAACCGGTGCGGCAGCAGGGCGTCGTCGTGCAGGGTCACGTCGCGATAGATCGCGGACAGATCGTCGGCGAGCGGGTTCACGGGCATCAAAAGCCGCCTTTCACAGACGGGGCGAAGGAAACGGGCCGGGGCGGCGCGCCCCCGACCCGGCGGGGCGCGGTCGGTCAGCGCGCGTCGTGGACGTCGCCCAGACGCACGACTTCGTCCACGAGCGCCGCCAGATGGCCGGGGGTGGTACGAGAGTTCCCGCCGAGGAACCGCAGCGGCCACACCTCCGCGCCCGCGGCGATCCGTCCCGCGTCGGGCACGGAGAACTGGTGCAGGTGCCAGCGGCCGCCGCGCATCAGATCCGCGTGGACACGCCGGTTCACCAGGTTGATCCGCTCGACGTCCGGGGCGGCGGGGTCGTGGCCGGCCGGGAGGTAGGCGAACACCAGCGCGGTCAGGTCCGGATCGTGCAGACGGACCAGGCGCGGCTGCGCGTCGACGAGCCGGGTGAACTCCGCGACGGTGGCGATCCGGTGGTCCGCCATCGCGGCCAGCCCCGCGCGCCCGCGGGCGCGCATCATCGCCCACAGCTTCAGCGACTCCCACGCGCGGCTGCCGGTGAACGGGGTGACCTGGCCGAACGCGAAACGCTCGCGCATGATCAGGTCCGAGTACGTCGTGATACTTCGCAACGCCTGCGGGTCGCGTACCAACAGCGCGGACAGGGTGTAGGGGACTTCCATGACCTTGTGCGCGTCGACGGTCACCGAGTCGTAACGCTCGATGCCCCGGATCTTGTGGCGCAGCCGGCTCGTGAACGCGGCGAGCAGACCCCAGCAGGCGTCGGCGTGCAACCAGATTCCCGGGTCCTCGCCGCGGACCACGTCGTGCACCGCGACCAGGTCGTCGATCGTCTGGGTCCGACTGTCGCCGGCGTACGCGACCACCCCCATGACCCGGCCGTCGTACGCGCGCAGGGCGCGGCGAAGCGCGGCCAGGTCGTACCGGTAGTCGCTCACCGGGACTTCGAGCAGGGCGTCGCCGCAGCCGAGCCACCCCAGGGCGCCCTTGACGCTGTAGTGGCCGATCCCGGCGGGCACGACGAGCTTGAACCGGCCCGGATCGCGCACGCCCTCGCGCATGGTGCCGGGTGCGGCGTGCTCGCGGGCGAGCATCATCGCCACCGCGTTGCTGCCGGTGCCGCCCTGCGTCAGGACGCCGCCCACGTCCCACACGTCGGCCACGGTGTCCAGGGCGGGGTTGTCGTAGCCGACGAAGTCGCGCAGCCACCGCAGGACCGCGATGTCCACGAACGTGGCGCTCGGCGAGTCGAAGCTCTGGTTGATCAGGTTCTGCTGCGCGAACAACGCCAGGACGGCCCCGGCGAGCGCGGCGATGTCGGCGCCGGTGTCGGCGAACCCCGCGAACCTGGGGGACGCCTCGTTCTTGCAGTACGGCAGCATCCCTCGTCGGATGTCGTCGATCACCTGACCCGGGTCGCTCGACACCTCCGGCAGATCGTCCACGATCAGGTCGCGCAGCCGCTCGGGGGCGACCCGGGGCGCGGCGTAGATGTCCTCGCGGACCTTGAGGTCCACACCGGTGCTCAGGGCCCCGGCGAGCAGGGCAAGCGCCCGGTCCCGCGTGGCGGGCGTCAGGACCGCATCGGCGGGGTCGACCGCCCCCGCACGGGCGTCCTGTGTGGTGGTCGTGGAGTGGTGCATCATCGCGACTCCCTCCCTCGACGGCACCGACGGGGTCGGCGCCTGTGCGTCCAGTGCACCGGGCGTCACACTGCGTTGGTAGGGTCCGCGGTATTGCTCTGTATTGCGCTTTGACCCGCTCGATTTCGCGTCGCCGCTGGGGAGTTCGCGATGAGGCAGCGCACCCGTCCCGTCACCAACACCGCGTTCGCCCACACCCTCGCGCGCACCGGCCGAACCTGGGCCGCCTGCGCCGCCGAAGTGCGCAAAGTCGCCGCGGAAGCCGGACACCCACTCCGCTACGACGCGTCCACGATCGCCCACTGGCTCACCGGCAGGGTTCCCCCGCAGCGCGTACGAGGGCTCGTGGTGGAAGCGTTCGCGCGGATGCTCGACGCGACCGACCTCTCCGCCGGCGACCTCGGATGGCCGGACGCGCCCTGTACCGCGACGCCCGCGCCGTGGGACGGTGACCCCGTTGACCACCTCGCCGCGCTGGGAGCCGACGACATGCACCGCCGCGCCGCACTCGCCGCCGGGGCGTACACCCTGGCCGCCCTCACCCTCCCGATCCCCACCGCCACCGCGAACCGCAGCGGCCGCGTCCGCGTCGGGCCCGCCGACGCCGCCCGCATCCGCGCCACCACCGCGCAACTCGCCGACCTCGACGACCGGTTCGGCGGCGGCCACGTCCGGCCGATGATCGGCGCCTACCTCGCCGGCCAGGTGGCCCCGCTCCTGCGCGCCGCCGCCGGCCCCGGCCGCGCACACGTCTTC
>NZ_JBEXCV010000289.1:0-5340 GCF_040605455.1 Embleya sp. NPDC005575
TGGGACGCGATCAGCGTGCCCGCCCAGACCGGCGACCCCACCTGCAACGGGAACCCGGGCCCCGACTTCTCGATGAGCGTCAACCCGACCTCGGGCACGTTGGTACCCAATGGCAGCGTCTCGATCAACGTGGGCACCACCACCACGCAGGGCACGGCGCAGAACGTCACGCTGTCCGCCTCCGGTCTGCCCAGTGGTGTGACCCCGCAGTTCAACCCGGGCAGCGTCCAGTCCGGCAACAGCTCGACCCTGACCCTGACCGCGGGCGCGAACCCGACGGCCGGCACCTACACGGTGACGGTGACCGGAACCGGGTCCGCCACGCACACCGCGCAGTACACCTTGACGGTGACCGGTCCGGGTAACCCGAGCGACCCGCCGAACATCAATGTGGCCAACGTCCAGGCGCACCTGTCCCAGCTCAACACGATCGCGTCGCAGAACGGCGGCAACCGCCGCGCGGGCAGCGCGGGTTACACCGCCTCGGTGGCGTACGTGAAGGGCAAGCTCCAGGCGGCCGGCTTCACCGTCAGCGAGCAGACCTGCACCTCCTGCACCTACCGCTCCAACAACCTGATCGCCGACTGGCCCGGCGGCCCCGCCGACTCCGTCGTCATGTTCGGCGCCCACCTCGACAGCGTCTCGGCCGGCCCCGGCATCAACGACAACGGCTCCGGCTCGGCCACCCTCCTGGAGAACGCGCTCGCACTCGCCCAGGCCAACCCGACCCTGACCAAGCACGTCCGGTTCGGATGGTGGGCCGGCGAGGAACAGGGTCTCCAGGGCTCGCAGTTCTACGTGGGTCAGCTCAATTCCACGCAGCGCTCCGCGATCAAGGGCTACTACAACTTCGACATGGTCGGCTCGCCCAACGGCGGCTACTTCATCAACAACCTCAACTCCAGCACGGCAGCGCCGATGAAGGCGTACTGGGACAGCCTGAACCTGCGTCCCGAGGAGAACGTCGAGGGCCAGGGCCGTTCCGACGACTACTCCTTCCAGCAGGGTGGCATCCCGACCTCCGGCTATGCGGCCGGCGCCGACGCGATCAAGACCTCGGCCCAGGCGACGAAGTGGGGCGGCCAGGCGAACGCCTCCTACGACTCCTGCTACCACTCCGCGTGTGACACCACTTCCAACATCAACGCCACGGTCCTCGACCGCAGCGCCGACGGTGTCGCCTACACCATCTGGAAGACCGCGGTCGGCGGCACCACGCCCGGCCCCGACTTCTCGATCTCGGTCGCGCCCGGCGCGGGCACCGTCCCGTCCGGCGGCGGCACCGTCTCCACGACGGTGAACACCGGCACCGTGACCGCCCCCGCGCAGACCGTGGCGCTCAGCGCCGGCGGCGCCCCGAACGGCGTCGGCGTGACCTTCAACCCGACGTCCGTGCAGTCCGGGGCGTCCTCGACCGCCACCATCACAGTCGCGGCGGGCACCACTCCCGGCACCTACCCGATCACCATCACCGGCACCGGTTCGGTCACCCACACGGCCACGTACACGCTGACCGTCGGCAACAGCAACCCGGGCAACGCGCTCCAGAACGGCGGCTTCGAGCAGGGCACCGCCAACTGGACGCAGAGCGCCAACGACATCACCAACAGCAGCCAGGCCACCCCGCACAGCGGTTCCTGGTACGCCTGGATGATGGGTTACGGCAGCACGGCCACCGAAACCCTGAGCCAGTCCAACATCTCCGTCCCGGCCAACGGCACGCTCCGCGTGTGGATCAAGACCACGACGCAGGAAGTCGGCTCCACCGTCTACGACACGCTCAAGGTCCAGGTCAACGGCACGACCCTGGCCACCTACTCCAACGTCGGCGCCACCGGCACCTACGTCCAGAAGAGCATCGATCTGAGCGCCTACGCGGGCCAGACGGTCACTCTCCAGTTCGCCGGCAGCGAGGACGAATCCGCCACGACCACCTTCTACGTGGACGACGTCAGCATCTCCTGACCCGTCCCCGCTCGTTCATTCGACGATCGGCGCCCCGCTCCCGACGCATCATCCAGGAGCGGGGCGCCTCGTCGTTCGGGCCCGGAGAGGGTGTCGATCAGGCCCGGTCGTGCGCCCGTAGCCGGCGGCCGACCGTACCCAACGCCTCGGCCAGGGCTGCGAGTTGCTCGCGGTCCAAGACGTCGATCAGCACTTCTCGAACCCGCTCGACGTGCGCCGGCGCAGCGCCGCGCAACCGTTTCGCGCCCTGTTCGGTCAGCACCGCGAAGACACCGCGCGGCTGCTCGGGGCACGCGCGTCGGCGAACCAGTCCCAGCTTCTCCAGTTGGGCCACCTGGTAGGTGATCCCGCTCTTGGAGGTGATCAGCTTCTCGGCCAGTTCGGCCATCCGCAACTCGCCGTCGGGTGCGGCGGAGAGGTGCACGAGGATCTCGTACTGCGGATGCGAAAGACCGGCCTCGTCCTTGAGTTGACGCTCCAGTGCCCGGTCCACGCGGTGGCCGGCCTCGACGAAGCTCTGCCAAGCAGCCATCTCGAGATCGTCCAACCAACGCGGTTCGCTCATGCGCCCCAGCCTACTGAGCTTCTCGAAGCCCGAGTCGGCCTGTAGCGTCGAAGTAGTTCAAATTTGAACTACTCCTCGGGATCCGATCCACCCGGGCCCGGACCAGGGATCCGAACCGCGGGCCGACCAGCGGCCCGACCCGGATCCGACCCCGACGATCGTCCGACGACCTCGCATCGACAGGAGACACCCACATGGCCTCCCCCGCCGAGACGACTCTCCGCGGCCTCGACCGGCCCACCGGCCCCGCGTCGCCGACCGCGCCCGGTCCGTCCCTGCACGGCTACGACCTGGGGCTGGTCCTGCTGCGGGTGGTGGTCGGCCTGACCATGGCCGCGCACGGCAGCCAGAAGTTGTTCGGCTGGTTCGACGGTGCCGGCCTGGACGGCACCGGCCGGTTCTTCACCATGAGCGGCTACCCCTCCGGCAAGGCGATGGCGACCGTGGCCGGCCTCACCGAGACCTTCGGCGGCCTGGCCCTGGTGATCGGCCTGTGCACCCCGCTCGCCGCCGCGGCGATCGTGGGCACCATGATCAACGCCATCGCGGTCAAATGGGACGGTGGCTTCTTCGCGCCGAACGGCGTGGAGTACGAGTTGTTGCTGACCTCGGCCGCCGCCGCGCTCGCCCTGACCGGCCCCGGCCGACTGGCCGTCGACCGCTTCCTCCCGGTCCTGCGCGCTCACCGCCTCGCGTACGGCATCGCCGCCGTCGTGATCGGCGTGGTCACCGCCGGCGTCATCCTGGTGCTGCGCGACTGATACCGACCCACCGACGATCGCTCGGACTCGGCGACCATCGCCGGGGCACGCGAGCGTCGTCTCGATCCGACCCCACCGGGTCCGCTCACTTGATCGGCAAGACGGCGCGGCCGGGGTGCACTCATGTGCACCCCGGCCGCTGTTCGTTTGCCGGGCCTTCCTTCGATGCCACTCTCGATCGGCCCGAACGGCTTGACTACATACCTAGGGGGGGTATCTTGTACCGTACTCGCCGACCGGGCCACGTCCGGTGCGGCGGATCCGAACAGCAGGAGGTTTCGCCATGGGCACGTCCACTTCCGCCGTCGCCACCTACACCGTCACCGGCATGACCTGCGGCCACTGCGTCTCGTCGGTCGAGGCCGAGATCGGCCGGCTCGACGGCGTCACCCACGTAGCCGTCGACCTCGCGAGCGGCCGGGTCACCGTGACCGCCGACGCCGCGCTCCAGGAGGCGGCCGTCGCGGCGGCGATCGACGAGGCCGGCTACGAGCTCGTCCCGGCCGAGGCACCGGCGGCGGGCGCGAGCTGCTGCGGCAGCTGCCACTGACCGGCTCGGGAGGGCGTCTGCCGGCGCCGACGCCCTCCCGACGGCCCCGACCCCGACGGATCGACGAGGGAGAGACCATGAACACGGCAATCAAGGTCGGCGCGTTCGGCGCCGGCATCGTCCTGGCCTTCGGCGCCGCGTTCGGCGTGGGCCACGCGGTCGGCCCGGTCGGCTCCGACCCGGCCCCCGCGCACGGCAAGCACGGCGGCGACTCCGCCGACGCACCGAACGACACGCGCACCCCCGGCCCTACCGGCACCGTGCCCGCAGGCGCCGAAATTCCCGCCGGCTTGCAGGTCTCCGAGCGCGGCTACACCCTCGTCCCGCCCGCCGAACCGCTGCCGGTCGGCACCCGTACCGACTTCCGCTTCCGCGTGCTCGGCCCAAACGGGCAGCCGTGGACCCGCTACGACCGCGCCCACGACAAGGACCTTCATCTGATCGTGGCCCGCCGCGACCTGTCCGGCTTCCGGCACGTGCACCCCGTGCTCGGCGCGGACGGGACCTGGAGCGTGCCGCTGACCTTCGCGAGCGCCGGCACGTACCGTATGTTCGCCGACTTCTCCCCCGCCGGCGACCCGGCCGGCCCGCTCACCCTCGGCGCCGACGTCATCGTCGCCGGCGCCTACGAACCGGTCGCCCTGCCGGCCCCGACCCGCACCGCGACCGTCGACGACTACACCGTGACGCTGACCGGCGACCTGTCCGCGACCGAGTCCGGCCTGCTCACCCTGAACGTGAGCAAAGACGGTCGTCCGGTCACCGACCTCCAGCCCTACCTCGGCGCATACGGCCACCTGGTCGCGCTCCGCCAGGGCGACCTCGGCTACCTACACGTCCACCCGCAGGGCACACCCGACGACGGCAAGACCCCGGCCGGGCCCGGCATCGCCTTCCACGCCCAGGCGCCCAGCGCCGGCAACTACCGCCTGTACCTGGATTTCCGGCACGAGGGCACGGTCCGCACCGCCGAGTTCACCGTCACCGTCGGCGCCCCGAGCGCACGCACGACGACACCCGCCGTACCGCCCGCCACCGCACCGGAACACGGCGAGCACGCCCACCAGGAACGCCGTCAAGATCGAAACCAAGGCCGACCTCTGCCCAAAATATACCCCCCTAGGGTATAATCGAAGTGTGATCGTGGGACGGCCACACCAGCACGAGCGAGATGCGAAGGAGCAGGCGATGAGTTCGACCACCGAGACCTCGGCGCGACCGGACAGCGGGGAGATCGAACTGTCGATCGGCGGCATGACCTGCGCCTCGTGCGCGATGCGCATCGAGAAGCGGCTCAACAAACTCGACGGCGTGACCGCGACGGTCAACTACGCCACCGAAAAGGCCAAGGTCACCTACTCCGCCGACATCGCCCCGACCGACCTGGTCGCCCAGGTCGAAGCCGCGGGCTACACCGCCGAGCTTCCCGCCCCTCCCGAGACCGCCGGATCCGCCGGCGAACCGGCGCAGGGCGCGGACCCGGACGGGGGTCGGGTCCG
>NZ_JBEXCV010000290.1:0-5332 GCF_040605455.1 Embleya sp. NPDC005575
CGCACTGGAGTCGGCGCTCCGCGATGTCATCGACCGGCACGAGGTCCTGCGCACGGTGATCGTCGAGGACGACGACGGCGTCCCGCATCAGCAGGGCAGCGGCAGCGGCAAACCAGGAGATCTCGTCCTGATCGATCCGATGGAATTCATGTCTTGCATACCACTTGACGATCCTTGATCCGATCCCCTCACCGCCGACGAGATCGCCACCCGCTACCGGAGCCGAGCCTGGGCATTGCCCTCGGCGACGAACGCCCCATGCGGCGCGGCCTCCTCGTTGGGCACGCGCAAACCGGACGCGAATGATCCGTTTTGCGGGATCTGAGGCGAGAGGCATGATTGTCACCCATTTGCCGTAGCCTGCTGCGATCGTCCGAACGCGTCGCGAAGGGGAGGCGTCGTGGCTGTCGCCAGGGCCGTCGGTGGGGGAGACGGCATCGTCGTCGCGGAGCCGGCCCCCGCTCCCGCACCGCGTGGTTCCACCGTCCGGTGCCGGGTCGGTCATCCGTTCGCGCCGCCCTCGAGCGTCGGCGTCGGGGGGATGACGTGAGGCAGCACGCGGGCGTCCATCAGCCAGCGCATGTCGCCGGCCCGGACCGCTTGCCGCGCCTGCTCGAGGCTCGTGTCCTGCGGTACCGCCGTCCTGGCGAGTGTGGCGCGGCGCAGGAACTTCAGCAGGCCCGCGAGCTGGGCGGCTTGGACGCCGGCCTTCTCGCGCAGCGAGCACAGCGGCAGGAACCAGTTCGCGAACAGGTCCCGGATCTCCGGATCGACGCGGTGCACCCGGTACAGCTTGGCCAGGTGTGTCGTGTCGTCGTACGGGACGCGTCCGTGGACGGCGTACACCAGGCGCGTCCCGTCGTGTCGGGCGAAGTGCCGCCCGTGGGCAGCTATATGGGCGGCGGCACCGAGCGTGGTGGTCATCGCCGCGACGTCGGCGCCGTGCCTTCGGGCCGCGGCCAGGACCGCGATGTGCAGGGCCGCCCGGGGGTCCAGGACCAGGCCGTCCAGGCCGAGCGGGGTCAGGTCGATTCCGTGGTCGCGGGTGCGGGAGAGGATCAGCCGCTCGGGGGCGTTGCCCGCGATGTCCATCAGGTGGGCGGGTGCCCGACCGTGGAAGTCCTCGCGGGTGAGGACGGGTTGGGCGGGGTCGCGGTCGGCGAACAGGTGACGGCCGGTGTGGGCGCGGGTGACGGTGTGTCCGCAGGATCGGCAGGGGTGTGGGCCGGCACCGGTCATGTGCCCGCAGCGCGCGCACAGCCGCACGGGCACCGGGGCGATCGTCAGGACTCCGTCCGCCAGCAGCCGGCCGGTCATCTCCAGCGCGAGTGCGGACACTTCCGGGTCGGTGTCGGTGAGCATGCCGCCCGAGGGTGCGTCGCCCGGCGGGTACTTGGCCGCGATCAGGCGTGCTTCGAGGGCCTGGCGGTCGACCGCCTCGCGGGCGCCGAGCTCACGGTGGCGCAGGTCGCCGGCCAGGGTCGTGGTGTTCCACAGATGCGGCACGGGTGGCGTGCTCAGGACGGTGTTGAGGGCTTCGGCGATGCGTATGCCCACCGCCTTGCCCGGCCGGTCGGCGAAGGTGAAGTCACCGTTTTGGACGGGGCCGTTGAAGAACACGACGCTCATCGGGCTCCCTCAGATGGTCGGCTCGGCACTGCCGGCCGCATGGAACATTCCGCCGCGCAGCTCGTAGCGCAGGATGCCCGCGTTGGGGGTCTTGGCGGTACGGGCCTCCTCCACCAGTTCGGTCACGGGGCGGCGTTCGAGGATCGCGCGCAGGGCGAGGATCGCGGTGTGGTGGGTGACGGCCACGGCCGCCGCCGTGTCGTCCGCGGTGTCGTGGAGGGTGTCGACGAAGGCGGCGGCGCGCCGGTGGACGCCCTTGGCGAGGGATTCGCCGCCCGGACCCGGCGGGGTCCACAGGTGCTTGCGCGCCTGCCGGTCTTCGGTGCCTTCGGGGTGGGTGGCGAACAGCTCGCGCTTGGTCATGTACGTGGCCTCGCCGTAGTGCTGCTCGTTGAGCAGGACGGTCACCCGCGTCCGGCCTTCCCCGAGTGTGGGGAAGGCGATCGCTGCGGTGTCGATCGCCCTGCGGTATTGCGAGGTGAACACGCTCGGTGCCGGGCCCACGAGTTCGGGAAGCGTCTCGGCGAGCCATACGGCCTGCCGGAAACCGCGGGGGGTCAGACCCACGATGTCCCGGGCCAGGGCGTGCGCGGCCGGGCCGGTCCACGGGCGGGGGTCCTGGTAGAAACCCGTGTATTTGGTGGCGTTCTCGGTGGACTCCGCGTGTCGTACGACAGCCAGGATCATGGCGCCGCACGGTACCCACACACACGCGCCTGTCTCAGGAAAAGGAACGGATTCGTATGAGTGAGAGTCAGTGGGAGTTCGTCAAGAACCGCACCGCCGCCGACGGGGCGGTGTGGCGGTCGGCGGACGGGAAGTTCTTCAAGCGGACCGGTGGCGCCGACCTTCGCGAGGAGGCGCGGTTCCAGCGCCGGATCGGCGAACTCGGCTATCCCGTGCCCCACGTCGTGGACGAGGGCACCGAGGACGGCCGGGCGTACTTCGTCGAGGAGTCCCTGGGCGCGGCCTCGCTGCACGACACCGCCCTCGCCGCCACCGGCGGGCAGCCCGCCGTCATGACCGATGAAGTGGTCGACGGCGCGGCCGCGATCGCCGCCCGGCTCCTCACGGCACAGGCCGCCCACCCACAGCCCGCCCCGCCCGGTGCGCTGCGCGGGTGGGTCGAGCGGGCCGGGTTCACCGCCAACGTGTTCGCCGAGAACCCCGACCTCGACACCCCGCGCGTCCGCGCGCTGACCGGCAGGGCCCTGGACCGGCTGGGGTCGGTCCCGCTGGTGTGGTCGCACTTCGACTACGGGCTGCCGAACGCGTTCCCTGCCGGGGTCATCGACTGGCAGCACCACGGCTTGGCGCCGCTGGGGTACGACGTCGTCCCGGCGCTGGAGATCATCGCGTTCAAGGGCGGCAGCAAGGGCTACACCGCCGGCGCCGCCCAACGCGCCCGCTACCTCGCAGCCCTGGACGCGGTGTCCCTCCCCGCCGCGGGCCACCCGGTGAGCGAGCACCTGGGCGAGTTCCTGCTCGTCAAGTCCCTGTTCTTCCTGGCCCTCATGAAGCCGGCCGACCCGACCCGCACCGACAAGCTCCTCAAATGGGACTACCGCCGCCGACTCTTCACGATGGGGCTGGATCAGTATGAGCACTGCGCGACCGTCGACACCGCCGCCTTCCCCACCCTCGACGAGTTCGCCGCTGGGGACCGCGTTACCGGCCATCCGTGACCGCGACTACCTCCTGGACCGGCACGGAGTCGTCTTCAAGGTCATCGGCGACGTCCACCCGGGCAGCCACTACCTCGGCTACGTCAAGTACCACCCGGACGACAAGGGCGACCGGCAACTCTTCGGCCGCACCTACCGACAGAACAGCGTCGTCTCGAAAGCCTTCGGGATCCTGGCCGACCGACCCGAGTGCTACGTCTACTCCCACGCCGTCGGGTGCGTGATCACCGGCGTGCCCCGCGAGGACGTCCTCACTCACTACTCCTGCCGCCAGGCCCTCACCGCCCTGCACCAAGCCCCCGAACTCCTGGACGGCTCACCGGTGGGCAGGGACCTGCTCGCGATCATCGACCGTGCCGTGTCCGCCGGGGCCGCCGACGTCATCGGCGTGACCGGGTCGTTCCTGGTGGGCTGCTTCAACGCCGGCTCCGACATCGATCTCGTCTGCTACGGACCACGCGGACACCAGGCCGCCCGCGAGCTGTTCGCGGATCGCTCCCTGATCCACCCGTACGAGGGCGGCACCCTGACCAAGCTCTACCTGCGGCGGGCCAAGTACATGTCCGGCAGCTCGTTCGACACGCTCATGAAGCAGGAAACCCGCAAGCTCCAAGGGCTCACCGCCGGCGCCGGGGCGCACATCAACTGCGAACCCCTGCGACCCGACGGCGACAAGACGTTCTCCCGGGTCGTCGCCAAGGAGGTCGGGGCGATCAGCGTCATGGCACGGATCACCGACCACACCCAGGGACTGGCGACCCCGGCCCTGTACGGCATCGAGGTGGACACCGTGATCCAGTCCACCGTCGACGAACCCGACGTCTTCGCCCGCCGGATCACCCACCTGCGCTCCTACCTCGGTGCTTACACCGGGGCGTTCCGCGAGGGCGACACCGTGTACCTGTCCGGGAAGCTCGTCCACATGCAGGGCGGCCAACACAGCGGCTTCGGCATCGAACTCACCCCGTGGACCGCCACCGAGTCCTACCTCGCCAACCTCGCCCACTGAACCGGAGGAACCGTCGATGCCTCTCGACTCGAACGAGCCCTTCGCCTCCACGGCGTCCTACTACGCCCGCTACCGGCCGCGGTACCCGAAGGAGCTGTACGCGTCGGTCGCCGAACGGTTCGGCCTGGACGGCACCCAGCACGCTCTCGACCTCGGATGCGGGCCCGGCACCATCGCACTGCCGCTGGCCGCCCTCGTCGACGAGGTGACCGCAGTGGACCCCGAGGCCGGGATGCTGGAGCAGGGCCGCGCATTGGCCGCCCGACAGGGCGTGGCCAACATCCGCTGGACGCTGGGGGACTCCGCCACCCTGCACACCCTGGACCTGCCCCCGCTGGACCTCTGCCTCATGGGCAAGTCGTTCCACTGGATGTCCCGCGACCAGGTCCTGGCCGACCTCGACCAACTGACCACCCGCCAAGGCGGGGTGGTCGTCATCTCCGCCGGGCCGCCCGGCACCACCCCCCTGCCCGGGTGGGCCCACGTCGTCGCCGACGTGCGCGCCTCCTACCTCGGCCCGGTCCGCCGAGCCGGCGACGGCGTCTACCCCGAGCCGCAGGAGACCTACCTCGACACCCTCGCCCGCTCGCCCTTCCCCCGCGTCACGGTTCACCGCTGGGACCAGCACGTGATCCGCACCCTCGACGAACTGATCGGGCTTCAGTACTCCAACTCGTACTCCACCCCGACCCAACTCGGCGACCGCAAAGACGCCTTCGACGACGACCTGCGGAAGGCACTGACCGAGCACGAGCCCTCCGCCCGCTTCGAGGAGACCATCCGCACCGAGGCCCTCGTCGCCACCCGTCTGTAGATCCCGCATCCTCGACCGGGCTCCGTCGTCCACTGCACCCATGCGTGGCCGTACGCCGACGGTGGCTACTTCCACTTCCCGCTCGCCAAGGACGGCGCCCTTACTGAGCTTTGCGGATTGGGTTGTTGTTGGTTTGTCATGTCAGGTCGGTTGCTGCGAGGAAGCCGTTGAGGAGCGCGGGGTGGCGTTGGATGT
>NZ_JBEXCV010000291.1:0-5328 GCF_040605455.1 Embleya sp. NPDC005575
GGGGCGGAAGCGGGAGCCGGGCACGGGGCCGGCTCCCGCTTCCGCTCCGGCCCCGGCCCGCGCCCCGCCCCGCTTCTCTGCGGGCGTACGGAACGGGTCAGCCGCCGAGTTCGGACCTGACCTTGTCGATCTGGCCGCGGACGAGGTGGTCCGGGAAGGTCGGCGCGGTCGTGGTGTCGTCCTCGCCGCTTGCCCGCAACTGCACCACGGTCGTGCCGACTCGGGCGATGGCCTGGGTGAACGGCGCGGTGGCGCCCTGGACCCGCAGCATCGAGGAGATCTCGATGCTGCCGGGACCGTAGGCGTCGATCCGGACGTCGAGCACCTGGTACTCGACCGTGCCGCCGTCGACCTGGAAGGTGAACCGCTTGCAGGTCTTCGCCGCGGCCATGTACGTGGTCCACTGACGGTCGAGCCGGTCGGGTTGGTAACTGCTCAGCACGACATCGGTGTCGGGATGGACGACTCCTTGCGGGTCGGTGCCGCCGACGAGGTCGCGTTCGATCGCGGCGACGCTGGTCCGGCCCTGACCCACCAGCGGCTGACACCGGGGGTCGGAGGCGGTCGGCGTCTCGCTCTCCTCGGGGTCGATGGTCTTCTTGACGGTCAATCCTGCCGGGAGTTCCTGGGCGTCCAGCAGTGCGGCGGTCAACTGCGCCTTCGTTGCCGGTGCCTTGGCCTGCGGCGCCTTCGGGTCCGCGGACGCGTCGGCGGGCTTGTCGGCGGGCGGCTTGGTGCCGGCCGAGCCCGGGGCGTTCGGTGTGGTGTCGCCGGGCTTGCCCGGCTGGGTCGTAACGGCCTTCGGGTTCGCCTTGTCGGCGTCGCCGGTGTCGGACTCGCAGGCGCTGAGCCCCGCGACCAGGACGAGCGCGGTGAGCGGCAGCGCGGCGCGCCGGATGGATCGGCGGACTACGCGCGTGGACATAACGGAACTTTGCACCGTGTTCCCCCCGGATTCGGTGTGTGTGCACGAAGACGGGCCGCGGACCTCGTCCCCCCGGACCGATCCACGTGCGAAACGCCCTGCGGCGGCCCGTCGTCCCAGGAAACCAGCCGCCGTCGCGGGCCGCACCGCTGTTACCGGTTCCGCACAGATCCGGGACTCCACTTGGAAAGTGTCACCGCGTGATCATCTCCGGTCGGCATAAAGGGTTGGACGCGCCGAGTTGCGTGTCGGCGTGGTCGATCACAACGGACCATGCGCCAAGTCACGCGATGTGCCGGGCCTTCTTCGCTTGCGCATATCCGAATCCGCCGGTGCCCTGCGCCGAGCCGACCCGACGAGCGCACGGCGTGCGGAGGCCGAGTGTCGACCGGCTACCGTTCGTCGCCGGTGCGCGGGGGTACGCCGAACGCGGCCAGAACGGTGTCGATATAGGTGGAAGCGTCCTCGTCGGGGGCCGCGTCGACGCGGCGCAGTGCGGCCGTGCCCAAGTAGACCGCGTAGGCCGCAGTGGCGATGTGGCGGGCCTGGTCCGGTGGTTGGCCGTATTCGACGAGGGTGTCGCGGATGGTGGCCAGGCGTCGTCGGGTGACCCGCTCGGCCACCTCGCGCACGGCGGGGTGGTCGGATTCGACGAGCAGCAGCAGGGCGAGCGTGCCGCCCTGAGTGGACGCGAACGAGTGCTGGATGAGCATGCGCAGTCGGTCGGCCGGGTCGGGGATCGCGGCGAGCCGCGGGAGGACCTCCTCGGTCTGCACTCGCTCCCACCGTTCGAGTGCGGCGGCGAGCAGTGCCTCCCGGTTCTCGAAGAGCCAGTAAAAGCTCGACTTGGACGCCTGGAGTCGGGCAGCGACCGGCTCGACCGCGACCGCAGCCAATCCGCCCTCGATAAGCGCGGCCAGCGCGGCGGTGGCCCAGTCGTCGCGAGTCAGTCGGGCGGTACGCGGCATGGGGCCCCTTGCTGTGATCGGTGCCGGGTCGAGTGCTGGGTTCGGTGCTGTTCAGTGCGTGTTCGCGGCTGTCGTTCTTCGTCCCGGCCCGTGTTTCGGTGTTTGCCGGTTCTGGACGGTGCCGTATAGTCTACGTTCTGTACGGCACCGTCCAGAATCGGAGAGTCGTCATGATCAACACTCATCGGCGCGTTGTCGCCGCACCCCCCGAGCGGGTGTGGGAAGTCCTCGCGCGGATCGGCAGCCCGGGCGACCGGCTCTTCCCTCGTGACTGGGGCAGCGTCGAGGCCCCCGAGGGACTTCGGCCCGGCGCGCCCTTCCACCATCGGGGCATGCGCTGCCGGATCGAGGCCGTCGAGCCCGAACACCGCCTGTGGATCGCCTTTCCGCCGGAGCACGGCGGCGAACACGGCTTCACCCTGACCCGAGCGCCCGGCGGCGGTACCACGGTCACCCACACGCTGCGCAGCCACCCGCGCGGCACCGACCGCGTGCTCTGGTGCCTGGTCACCAGAGCGGTGCACAACGCGGTGATCGAGGCAGTCCTCGACAACCTCGAACGCACCGCCTGCGACGGCACCCTCGCCCGACCCACGCACCGCCGGCACCGCTACGCACACCTGGTGCGCAAGGTGGGCGCGCGCAGCCGGACACGGGCCGCGAAGGCCGACGGCGTGCCCGACTCGGCGCTGTAACGACTGCTCCCAGTCCATGACTTCCGCAGCGACCACCGCCGCCGCATCCAGGCCGACCCGGATCGGGTCCGGGCGGCCCTGGAGTCCCCAGCCCCGGACGAACTCCCGCTCACCGGGGCCCTGTTCCGCCTCCGCTCGGTCGGCCGCCGCCGAGGTCCGGCCGCCCGGCTCGGCGACGACGGCCCGATCCCCACGCTGGTTCGTGACAGAGCTCGGCGCCCGCCCCCGGCGGTCGGCTACGGGCGGACGTAGGGCCGGGTCATGATCTCCATGTTGTGGCCGTTCGGGTCCTCGAAGTACGCGCCGCGGCCGCCGAAGAGGTCGTTGATCGCGCCCGGCCGGGTGTGGTGCGGGTCGGCGTAGTAGGTGACCCCGAGCGCCTCCAAGCGGGCGATCATGCCGTCGAACCGCCCGTCCGGCACCAGGAACGCGTAGTGCTGGGACTGGATCGGTTCGTCGCTCTTCTCGTAGTAGTCGAGTGTCACGCCGTTGCCGAGTTCGACGGGTACGAACGGCCCGAACGGGGTGCCGACCTCCAGGCCCAGGATCGTGGCGATGAATTCGGCCGCCGGCTGCCGCTCCTTGGCGTAGATGGCGGTGTGGTTCAACTGCACGGTGGATATCGGAAGTTGCGGTCGCTGCTGGTCGTGCGTCATCGGTGGGAGCCTCTCCAGGTCTCGAAATCCGTGCGGGCGGGCGCCTCATACGGGCGCCAAAAGCGAGGAACGGAGAGGGAAGGGCGGGGCTCTGGCCCGCCTCGGACTCACGCCGAGGCCGGGCGCCTCACTCGTGAATGGCCCATGGCCGACCCGGCAGTCACCCGAGCGACGTTAGCGCCGGCGCAGGCCGGAGGCAACCACCGGTCCTCGGCCGCGTTCCGGGTGGCCGGAGTACATCACCAAGGTACCGGCGAAACCCTCGACTGGGAGTGAACGCACGCCACGCCGGGCGATTCACTCCTATTTGTCGCATATGCGGGCTACAGTGACGCCCGAGGAGGTGGATCTTCGCACCCGACCAGTCGCCCGGAGATCCGACGTCGACGTTGAGAGGAACGCTGTTCGCCACCAAGGATCCGGTCGGCCTACGGCTGATGATGCTCGGGTTGCTGCGCGGCTTGCTCACCGCCACCCTGCTGCTGGTCCTGTACTACGTCCTTCCGCTGGATCGCCCATTCGACGTCGCCGCCGAGGTCGGGCTCATTGTCGGGCTGCTCGCGTTCGCTGTCCTCGTGGCCTGGCAGATCGATGCGATCATGCACGCCGACCGGCCACGACTGCGGGCCGTCGAGGCCCTGTCCGTCTCGCTGCCCTTCCTACTGGTGCTCTTCGCCACGACGTACTTCCTGATCGGATCGGACCGCGCGGACGCCTTCACCGAACCGATGAGCCGAACCGACGCGCTCTACTTCACAGTCACCGTCTTCACGACCGTCGGCTTCGGCGACATCGCGCCGACGTCCGACATCGCGCGCGTTTTGGCCACGATCCAGATGCTGGTGGACCTGGTCGCGCTGGGCGTGATCGGACGGGTCGTCCTGGGCGCCGTTCAAATCGGCCTGCACAGACAGACGAGCGCATCCGGACCCGGCGCCGACACCGCGGGCACCCCCGGTCCCGATGCCGACCCGCCGGACAGGCCCCGGCCCGGCGGATAGATCCACCGCCGTCCGGCCGCCGCCCCGGGCAATGCTCGACCGATTCACGAACGTAAACAAGACCCGCCCAATGCGTCGCGATCATGACATCCACCGGGTCTGCTTCCGTGCGTCGGCCATTCCGGAAAGGGCTCGACCCGCACAGGATGGTGCCCGTCGTTTCCGGCCCGTCGGAACGGTGGAAAAGCCCGCAAGGAGAGGAAGCGACGATGAGCGACGCCCCGGTCGTCACGTATGGAAGCTATCTGCGCCTGGACACCCTGCTGTCCTGCCAGGAGCCGAGGACCGAAGCGCACGACGAGATGTTGTTCGTCGTCATCCACCAGGTCTACGAGCTGTGGTTCAAGCAGATCCTGCACGAGGTCGCACTGCTCCAGCGACAACTCGAGAGTGGCAACGGCGCGGGTGCCCTGCACACCGCGCGGCGGGTCGCCAAGATCCTGAAGACCGTCGTCGGCCAGTTGGACATCCTGGAGACCATGACGCCCCGGCAGTTCGCCTCCTTCCGCGACGCGCTCGGCACCTCCAGCGGGTTCCAGTCGGCGCAGTTCCGTGAATTGGAAGCCGTGCTCGGGCGGCGCGAGTTCGGCGGCTACGAAACCGGTGACGACGAGGGGCTCAAGGCCGCCGCCCACCGCCCGTCCGTGTTCGACTCGCTGCTGCGGCACCTCGCGGGACTGGGATACGCGGTCCCCGAGCGCGTTCTGGAGCGCGATACGAGCACCGCGTGGCAACCCGACCCGGACGTACAGGAAGCCCTCAAGGCCGTCTACATCGACGAGACCGGACACGGGGCACAGGTCTGCGAGGCCCTCGTCGACATCGACGAGGGCCTCCAGGAATGGCGCTACCGGCACATGAAGATGGTCGAGCGCACCATCGGTGCCAAGATCGGCACGGGCGGCTCGGCCGGCGCCGCGTATCTGCGCGCCACCCTGTTCTCCCCGGTCTTCCCGGACCTGTGGGAGGTCAGGTCCCAGGCCTGAGCCGCACGCTACGGCCGGGCCGGGGCGCCGGTTCGGCCGCCTCGACCCGCGCCGCCGCGTGCTACTCCGTGCGCAGTGCCGTCGGCGTGCGCGCCCG
>NZ_JBEXCV010000292.1:0-5327 GCF_040605455.1 Embleya sp. NPDC005575
CTCCACCAACGTACCCCTGACCAGCCAGGGAACGGACGCCGCAAAGAAGATCGTAGGCCGGAAGCGGGGCATCATCACCGACACGATCGGCCTCACCGCGCGGCCTCCTCGGCGGGGAACCCGTAGAGGCCGGTGGCGATCGCGGGAAACGCGACACTCCTGGCGCCCAGTTCATCCGCGACCTGAAGGCATCGGCGGTAGCAGGAGGCCAGCACCTCGGCCTCGGCGTAGTCGCCGCCCTCCCAGACCGGACCAACGGTATGGATCACGTGCTTCACCGGCGGGTTGAGGTCGAAGGCCGGCGTCGCCATCGCGTCGCCCGGCTCGCAGGGACCGATCGCGGCGCCCGCGTCCGCCAGACGCCGACCCGCCGCACGGTGAATCGCGCCGTCCACGCCACCACCGCCCATGAGCGACTCGTTCGCCGCAGTGACGATAGCGTCGGTCTCCTGGAGCGTTATGTCACCCTGAACAACCTCGAACACAGTCATGCCCTGATGATGCCACCGGCACCGAACTACAACACGGCAACGCATGAGCTCAGAGCAGCGGCCAGGAAGACCAGGTGGATGCCTCGGCGGTATCCACTCGCCCCAAGGCAACCGGGGCATCTCCAGCACGCCGAAGGGCCGGCAATCCGTGTCCGAGATCCTTGCGGGTGACGGTGCCATCCTGAGCCATCCGTTCAGCCCGCCAGGTCCAGACGTCGAAGAACTCGCGAGCCGACGCCGGATTTTCGGCTGGCACCCAGAAGTCGCCCCACCACGCAACGCCAGCGCGACTTCGTCGGCGACATCGGTCCCATGATGATCGCGGCACCGTGGTCAGGCTTCCTGGAACCTGCGATGAGTTGCCAAGCTTGTCGGAACCGGTTCCGACCAATGACCGGGATGATGTCGCCATGGACACGACCCCTGCGAGCCGGGCGCTCGTCGAAGCAGGTTGGCAGAAGGTTCGCGCCGACGGGCGGGTCCGCCGGGCACTGCTCGAAGCGGCCTACGCCGAACCCCGCCTGCGTTGGTTGTTTCCCTGGACAGGGATGGGAGAGCTGCACTTCAGCCGCTGCACAGAGCAGCGATGGACGTGGGACATCCCCTACATCCAGCCTGCGGTAGGAGGCGGCTACCGGGTCTCTGGCCCCCTACGCGGTGAGGTCGTGGGTCCGGTGGCGACGCCGGAGCAGGCCGTCGCGATGGTGGTCGAACGTCTCCCTCCCGCCTGTGGACCCGCCTTCGTCGGAACTCCCGAGGAACTCGCCCTCCACGAGGCCACGGACCAGTTCGCCGGCCTTGAAGCCCAAGGCACCGGCCACTCCACGAACTGACCTCCCCGGTTCCAGCCGTCATGGCCAGGTTCCAACTACCGTGTCACGACTCAACCATGCGTCGAATGTGGCGGCTCGGTGGCTCAGCCGCGGACGTCGAACTCGATGTAGTCCACGTCGGTGAGCTCGACCTCCTCCAGGTCGCCGGCGCGGGTGCCGCCTTCCTGGAAGTACGACTGCTGCAGGCCTGCGGCGACGATGCGTTCGAGGTCGCGTTCGGAGGCGCCGGCGTGGTGGGCGTCGAACAACTCCTGGGCGTGGGTGGGGGGCGTTCACGAGAGCCATCTGACTGCGGAGACGCCTCGAACGAATGTGTGCTTTCCCGTGGAGTCGGTGATCGTTTCCCGCGTGGAGGTCTGCCGTGGATGACTCGCGCGGCGATGTGTCGAGAGGTTACGCGTCGATCTCCCAGTGAAGGCGTCCCTGTTCCTTCAGCCGCTGCAGGAGTTCGATCATCTCGGTCGGGTCGGCGCCGGGTGACAGGTCGGCGGAGACGTAGGTGCCTTGCAACCACTCGTGGGGCATGTTCAGACGTACGAGTTCGTCGTGGACGTCGGCGTGGGTCCCCTCCAGGAGTGGGTGGTCGCGCACGAACGCGGCGCGCAGCAGGCGGTGACCCGACTTTTCCAGAACTCCGACCACGAAGTCGTCGCCGTCGACCGCGATGATGTCGCCGCGACACAGTCCGTAGGTGAAGAACGGGAGGCAGGCCAGGCGGGCCGCCCGGGCAGGGGGACGGAGCCGGGGCTCACCGGCGTCGAGTTCGGTCCACAGCTGCTCCCGCGACTCCGGCTCTCCCTCGAGGACCGCGTGGCAGATGTAGTTGCGTTCGGCCCGGTCCACAGGGTTGTCGTGTTGGATGACGGTTCCCGTGAAGTCCGCGATCGATGTCCGCATGCGTCGTCTCCAATCCGTTGTGGCGGAATCTCCTGCACGGGTCCGTACACGTCGCCGACCTGCGACCATTCCGTTGTGACCGGATTCAATCAGCCACGTCCTCGGTCTGCGGGGGCGGCCGGTCGATCGTCGTTCTCCACGCAGCCAGCGACCGGCCCCGGCGACGCGGTCCTTGAGGCGATCGAAGACGTCACCGCCCGGACACCCGACGAAAGTGCGGCATGCATGTTTCGGTCGCGTGGGCACTGGAGGCCGCCGGTCGGATGTTCCTCTGTTCCTCAGTGGTCACGGAATCGGTGCTCGGTGCCTCGGGCTTGGTGGGGAACGGGTTCCGTCTCGCCGGTGTGTGCGGCCCGGGAGGTGATGTGGGTGACCATGACGGTGCGCACGCCTTCGGAGAGGTCGGCGGGGCCGGGGCCGGTTCCTCGGACGAGGTTGCGGAATGCCTCGTGTTCGGCGTGGAGGGGTTCCTTCTTGTCGAGGGCGTAGCGGGTGACGTCGCCTTCGGTGACGCCTCGGAAGGTGGTGAGGGCGTCCCAGTGGTGGGGGGTGTGGCCGTTGGCCCAGTGGGTGAGGTCGGCGGTGAGGGTGTCGGCGACGAGGCATCCGTGTTCGCCGGTGACGGTGGTGGTGCGTGCCTTTCGGGGGGTGACCCAGTTGACCTGGTGGTGGGTGATGGTGCCGTCGTCGAGTTGGCCGAGGGCGGCGAGGAGGTCTTCGTGGGGGCGTCCGGTGCGGTGGGCGGTGCGGGCGGCGATGGAGGTGTAGGCGTGGTGGGTGATCCAGGTGGTGAGGTCGAGGTCGTGGGTGGCGAGGTCGTGGATGACGCCGACGTCGGTGATGCGGTCGGGGTAGGGGCCGGTGCGTCGGGTGCCGATTTCGAACACGTCGCCGAGGTCGCCGTTTTCGAGGCGGGCTCGCAAGGCGATGAGGGCGGGGTTGAAGCGTTCGATGTAGCCGACGGCGGCGGGGATGTCGGCGGTGTGGAAGGCGTCGCGCAGGCGCCGGGCGGCGCCGGGGGTGGTGGCGAGGGGCTTTTCGATCAGGGTGGGGATGCCGGCGTGGGCGAGCTGCAGGCCGAGGGCCTCGTGCAGGAGTGTGGGGCAGGCCAGAACGGCGTAGTCGGGTCGGTGGCACAGGAGTTGGTCGATGTCGTGGGCGACGGGCAGGCCGTCGACGGCGTGGTACGGGTCGCCGTGGGGGTCTGCGGCGGCGATGAGGTCGACGCCGTCGAGGTGACGCAGGACGCGGGCGTGGTGGCGGCCCATGCGGCCCAGGCCGATCAGGGCGGCGCGCAGTCGCGGGCGGGTCATCGCGGGCTCCGCCCGTGGTCCGCAGTGGTGAGTGCGGTGAGGGTGGTGGTGATGCGGTCGAGGTCGTCTTGGGTGAGGGCGGGGTGGACGGGGAGGGAGAGGACTTCGGTGGCGGCGAGGTCGGTGTGGGGCAGGTGGGTGTCGGTGCGGTAGGCGGGTTGGCGGTGCAGGGGTGTGGGGTAGTGGACGGCGTTGCCGATGCCGTGGGCGGTCAGGGCCTGGGCGAGGGTGTCGCGGTGGTGGGGGTGGTGGACGCGGATCGTGTACTGGTGGTGGACGTGTCCGGTACCCGGAGCGGTGGTGGGCGCGGTGATGCCGGACAGGGTGGCGAAGGCGGCGGTCAGGTGGGTGGCGTTGTGGCGTCGGGCGCGGATGGCGTCGTCGAGGCGCGCGAGTTGGGTGCGGGCGATGGCGGCGTTGACGTCGTTCATGCGGGCGTTGGTACCGACGATCTCGTGGTGGTAGCGGGTGGCGGATCCGTGGTTGCGCAGCAGGCGCAGGGTGTGGGCGAGGGCGGGGTCGGCGGTGGTGATCATGCCGCCTTCGACGGCCTGCATGTTCTTGGTGGGATAGAAGCTGAACGCGGCGGCGGTGCCCAGGGCGCCGGCCCGGTGGCCGTGGTGGGTGGCGCCGTGGGCCTGGGCGGCGTCCTCGATCAGGGCGAGGCCGTGGCGGCGGGCGAGGGCGCCCAGGCGGGTGGTGTCGGCGGGGTGGCCGTAGAGGTGGACGGACAGCAGCGCCGCGGTGCGTCCGGTGATCGCGGCGGCGGCCGCATCGGGGTCCAGGGTGTGGGTGTGGGGGTCGATGTCGGCGAAGACGCATGTCGCGCCGGTCAGGCGGATCGCGGCGGCGGTCGCGGCGAACGTGAAGGACGGCAGGACGACCTCGTCGCCGGCGCCGATGCCCAGGGCCAGGGCGGTGAGCCACAGCGCGCTGGTGCCGGAGTTGACGGCGACGCAGTGACGGCCGTCCACCCACGCCGCGAACTCGGTTTCGAGGGCTTCGACTTCGGGGCCCTGGACGAGGTGGCCGCTGCGCAGGACGCGGGTGGCGGCGCTGATGTCGTCCTCGTGAAGGCGGGTGTCGGCGATGGGGATGGTGCGGTGCATGGGGGTGTCCTTCCGGGTCGGGTGCGCCGACGCGGAAGGCTTTTCCCGGGTCAGCGCGGGTCGGAGGTGGGTGTGGGGGTGTTGCCGTGGTGGAGGTAGGCGGTGGTGCCGGTGGCGAGGGCGTGGGCGCAGGCGTGGAGGCGGCGGGCCATGTGGGGGGCCATCAGCCGGTCCCACTCGGCCGGTTCGGCCAGGTGCCAGGAGGAGAGCTCGTCGTCGGCGAGGTGCAGGTGTTGTTCGGCGTCGGCGCGGGTGAGGGTGCCGCCGTCGAACAGGTGGTTCGCGAGCGCGGGGCGGCCGTCGGGCTGTGGTGGGACCCAGTCGACGACGAGGAGTCGGCCGGGGAGCAGGTCGAGGCCGAGTTCCTCTTTGACTTCGCGGCGGGCGGTGTCCCAGGGGTATTCGCCTTCGTCCATGGCGCCGCCGGGGATTTCCCAGTGGCCGTCGCCGTAGGCGGGTTCGACCAGGAGGATCCGGCCTTCGGTGTCGTGGAGGATCGCTCCGGCGCCGCCGATGTGTTTGGGCAGCGTGGCGTAGTACTCGGCGGGAGGAAGGTGGTGGCTCATGGGGCGCGACGCTAGTGCCGTGCCGCCGCCGGGGGGGGGCGGCACGGCGGGGTGCGACGAGCGTGTGACAAACCCGGGCGGCCAAAACACCCCCGGGGTGAACACCGAGATCGGGAGA
>NZ_JBEXCV010000293.1:0-5273 GCF_040605455.1 Embleya sp. NPDC005575
CGCGCGCCGGTCGCGGGCCGCCGCCGGGCGGGGATGTCGAGGCACACCCGGGCGGCGTCCGTGCGAACGCGGACGGTACAGTTCATAGCTTCCGGTGACGAAAGAGCAACACGGTTTCCCCGAAACAACGGGCAACGGGTACATGTGTCCTAAATCCTGTTGCTCCAGGGTTGCCGGCCACCGATGCTTGCGGCATGTTCGATCCGGTCATCACCTCGCATGACGCCCTCCTTGGCCTGCTTCGCAGTGGCCACGGTCAGGGCGCCCGGCGGGCCCTCGTCGCCGACCGCGTCGCTGTGCTCGACGCGCTCGACGGCTGTGTGGTCCGCGATCCCCGTGCCGTTCCGGCCACCGAGTCGCGGTCGCTGTACTACGCACGCCTGTACGCGGACCTCGACGCCGGCCTCGACGGCCTCGCCCGATATCTCTTGTGCGACGACGACTGGACGGACGAGGACGCGGACCGTACCGCGCTGCCGCTCGCCGTCCTGGGCACCCTCGCCCGACTCGGCCGCGCCGACGCGACCGCGCTGCTGCGGGAGTACGTCGAGCAAGGCCGCGACTGGCCGGAGGCGTTGGACCGGCTCGCCGCGGTCGGCCACGACGCGGCCCTGGCCGGTCTGTTGGAGGTGGTCCTGGACCGCGGCGAGGACGACGAGCTCTACGACTGCGTCAAGCGCTCCACCGGGATGCGCCCATGGCGGGTCTGGGCGGCCGAGGACGAGCGGGTGCGCGCGGTCGTCGAACAGGTCGACCTGGACTGGTGGCGCTGGGAGCTGACCCGCTCGGTCAAGACGCAGACGGGGCCGACCGCGCCCGCGCAGACCGTCGACCAGGTGCTCGCCGACGCCGCCGACGGCCCCCGACAATCCCTCGCGTGCGGACGACGGCTGAGCGCGGTCGCCGGGCCCGAGCACCGCGGCGCGATCCTGGCCGCCGCCTGGGCCGGCCCGGACGCCGCCAGAGCCGCCGCGCTGAGATACCTCGGCGAACAGGGCGACGGCGCACTCCTGGACCTGGCCGAGGGGGCGCTCGCGCCGGAGGCGCCGGCCGTGGTGCGGCTTGCCGCCGCGCAGGCCATCGGCGGTCTGCGCAGCCCGGCCGCGGTGGCCCGGGCCCGCGGCTGGGCCGCTCGCGAGGACCTGCTGGGCGAGGTCGCCGTGCGGATACTGGCCGGTGCCGGGGAAACCATCGACGGACCGATTCTGCTGGCGGCCCTGCGCACCCGGGTGGCCGCGTCGATGCGCGCCGGCGTCGCGATCACCGACCAGGCCGAGCACTTCCGCCTGTGCGACCTGGTCGCCGGGATAGGGCGCCTGGCCCTGGTCGACGCGCTCGACCTGGTCAAAGGCGTCTACCACGAGGCCGCGTCCGCCGGTCTGCGCGCCTGCGCGGTGCAGACCCTGGCCCGGATAGAGCCCTCGTTCGCTGCCGAAACGGCCGTGGAAGCCCTGTGGGACTGCCAGGCCGACACCCGATTGATCGCCGCGCGCCACGTGGACGCGCGCCGCCCCGAGGCCGTGACGCGGCTGCGCCGGCTCGCGGGCGACCCGGCCGAGCACGACGACGTGCGCACCGCCGCCCTGGCCAGGCTGAGCGAGATGTAGCCGCTCACCCGCCGACCGCATCGCCCCCGTTCGGCCGCCCACCGCCGGGCGGGCGCCGAACCTGTCGGCCGAACGTCCTAGGCTCTACTCCCATGACCGTTCCCGCCCGAGCCGGCCTGCCCGGGGAAGCGCCGCCGACCGCCGGCCCGGCGCTGCCCCCGGGCGCGGCACACCCGCGCTCCGGGGTGACCGAGGAGGGGCTCGCCCGCCGCCTCAAGGCCCTCGCCTGTACCGCGCCGCTGCACGACCTGGAGGCGCGCAAGGCCAACCTGGCGGGCGAGTACACCGTCTACGCGATGGCCGAGCTCGGTCTCGCCGCGATCGACCTGGTCACGGTCACGATGGACTTCGACACCGGAGCCGACCACGACGAGATCGTGGCCCGACTCCGCCCCCGGGTGGCCGCGCAGGCCCCCGGACGCGACCCCCGCGAGTACGAACGGGTCGCGCGCTGGGTGCTGGAGAACCTGATCAACGTCGGCAGCGTGGACCGCGGCTTTCGAGCGGTGTACGGGATGTGGACCCGAGAGGGTGACTACATCCGGCGGGACTACGACTTCAAACTGCTCGAAGAGGTCCCGGGTCCGGACGGGCACATCTTCCTGCGCGCCACCGACGAGGCGATCAACGTCCTGGTCGGCGCGCTGGACACCGATGTCACCAGCGCGCAGATCGCCGCCGACGTCAAGCTCGAACACCTGATCCGGCGCGGCCGACTGGCCGAGGCCAGGTTCGCGGCCGAACAGGCCCGCTACCGCACCGTGCAGTACGCCGAATCGCTGCGCCGCGCACTCGACGCGACCCGGCGCAACGTACGTGCGGTGGACTGGTTGCAGGCCGTGCCGGACCTGATCGACGAGGCGTTCGAGCACGTCGCCGACCGCTACCGGCACGAGAACGCGATCCTGATCAACATCCGGCGGGCCCGGGACGAGGCCGAGGAAAGCGAGCGCAAACGCGGCGCGGCCGAACTGGTCGACATCGTGCAGGACTGCATTCGGCGACACACCCAGTTGCAGACCCGGCTGATGGAGGCCGGGCCGCTGTTCCGGGCCGAGCAGGACCGGCAGGCGTTCGCCGCGCCGAGCACCCGCACCGGGCTCGATCTGTACGGGCAACTGCTGCGCCCGCTCCTGGAGTTGCCGGTCGGTGACGCACGGCGGGTGACCGACCGGTTCTTCACCGCGGGCACCGGTCTGCGCACGCCGGTCGCGGTGCGCCTGCACGACCTGACCGAGATGCTGCTCACCCCGCCCGCGCCACGTGACCACCTCGGCGCCGAACTGCCCGAGCCGGACGTGTCGCTCACCCCCGACGACAGCCGCTACACCGAGAGCCAGCACGATGCGGCGGCGCTGCTCCTGGACATCCCGCCGCAGACCCCGCGCCGGCTCTCCGGGCTGCTCGCCGAGGCCCGCGAGGCGGATCCCGACCTCGGCTACCTGGTCGCTCTGCTCGCCTTCCACGCGGCCTCGCCGCCGGTGGGCACCGCATTGCGGCAGGGCGACCGCACCCTCCTGGTGGCCGTGGACGACGGCACCGAACTCGACGACCCCGAGGTCGGCGGCGCCGACCTGATCATCGGCACGGCGGTCCTGACCGGCGCGCGACCCGAGCCGGAAGGCCCCACCCCCGCATGAACCACGACACGGCCGGCGATGCCGCGCCGATCACCTCGGCCGACGTCGGCGACGCCGCGCGGCTGGTCGCCTACGGCCTCCAGCCCAAGCTGCTGCCGGCCCGCGACGCCGAATACGCCGACCTGATCCGCAGACACCGCGAGGATCCGCGCTTCGCCGCGCTGGCCGCGGCGGTCGCGGCGGGACTGGGGCTGGTGGTCCTGGAGGTGTCGCCGCGCGCCGGGATGGCGGTGACCGCCGGCGAGGACTCGGTGTTCGCGGTCCGGATGGGCGACTACGCGCGCCGGGCCGGCACCGAGTCGGCCGACCGGTTCCTGCACGGCCTGGCCCACCTCGCGGTCGCCGCGATGGCCTTTCCGCGCCCCGAGGACCTCGCCGACGACGCCTATGTGGGCCGGCTCAGCGTGCACGGCGTGGACGCCTTCGTCCGCCAGGCCTGCCTGCGTCTGGAGGAGCGCGCCGAGCAGCGCGGCGAGGTCAGCGACCCCGAGGTGGACGGGCCCGGCCTGGAGGCGGCCTGGCGGGTGTACGCCCGGCGCAGCGCCACCGGCGCGACCAAGGACGCCCGCAGGTTGGCCGCGTCCACCATCGGGATCGTGGCCAAGGCGGTCGCGTTCCTGGTCGACTCGGGCTTTTTGCAACGGGTTTCCGACGACGCGGGCGGCACCTACCGCACCACCGCCCGCTATCAGCTCCAGGTGCGCGACACGGCCGGTTCGGCGGCCATGTCCGAGTTGCTGGACCTGGGCGTGGTGGCGGTCACCGACGGCAGCCCGAGTCTGCTGGCCGCCGCGACCGACGGCGGCGAGTTGGCGCCCGGCGCCGGATTGCCCTTCCACGGGGTCTGACCCGGTACCCGACCCGTCGGGGAAGTCGGACCCGCTCGGGACGGACTCGCCATCGGACCGACCCGCGCGGTCGAGCGGCCCCGGGCGTCGGGTGTTTCACCCGCCGAGTGTTTTCTGTTTCGCCGGGAGATCGTCCGCCGGATGATCGTCCGTTGTGTGATGGTTTTGTCCTGTGCTTCGACCAGAGAGATTTGACCGCCGATGTACGAGCTGTCCCGGGTCCGCCTGTTTTCCATCGGGCCCGCCGGTGCGCGTTACGCCGACACCGTGCTCGACCTGCGCGGCGTCGGTGCGCCCGTGCCCGACCCGGCGCCCAGGCAGGCGCAGCTGTTCGAGGGCGAGCCGGTCGGGCCGCCGCGCCGACCCGCGCCCGCGGGCGTGCTGTTCCTGGAGAACGGCGGCGGCAAGTCGGTCCTGCTCAAGCTGATCTTCTCGGTGATGTTGCCCGGACACCGCAATACGCTCGGCGGCGCCAGCTCCGGCGTGCTGCGCAAGTTCCTGCTCGCCGACGACTGCGGGCACGTCGCGCTGGAATGGCAGCACGTGCTCACCGGCGAGACGGTCGTGGTCGGCAAGGTCAGCGAGTGGCGCGGGCGTCAGGTCTCCTCCGACCCGCGCAAGTTCGCCGAGAGCTGGTACTCGTTCCGGCCCGGGCCCGGACTCACCCTGGAGGGCCTGCCGGTCCAGGTCGGCGGGCGGCGGCGGACCATGCGCGGCTTCCGCGACGCGATGACCGAACTGCACAAGGTCTACCCGGACGTGGACGTGATCTGGGAGGAGATCCACGACCGCTGGATCGAGCACCTGAACGCACTCGGCCTGGACCCCGAACTGTTCCGCTACCAGCGTGAGATGAACGCCGACGAGGGTGAGGCGGCGGGCCTGTTCGCGGTCAAGAACGACGCGGACTTCGTCGACCTGCTGCTTCGTGCGGTCTCCGATCCGGCCGACACCGACGGGCTGGCCGACCTGGTCGACGGCTTCGCGGTCAAGCTTGCCCAGCGGGCCGAGCTGACCGCCGAGCGGGACTTCGTCGAGGGCGCGGTCGAACTGCTCGACGCGGTGGGCGAGGCGGCCGGTCGGGGTCGGTGGCCTCCTCCAGGGTGGGGATGGTGCGTGCGAGGGCGACGGTGGTGACGATCCCCAGGTCGGGGTGCCGAAGGCGGGCCCGCTCGGCG
>NZ_JBEXCV010000294.1:0-5267 GCF_040605455.1 Embleya sp. NPDC005575
CCCGCCGCTGCCGGCGACGGTATCGGCAGCCTGCTCTACTCCTCCGTCACCTTCGACCTCACCATCACCGCACTCTTCCTCCCACTCATCCAGGGGTTGAGACTGGATGTGCCGCAACCGGGGCCCGAGGGGACCGCGTTCGAGGCAGCGGTCGAGACGATTCTCACGGGTGTGCCGATCAGCTTCCTCAAGGCGACCCCGTCGCACCTGGAGGTGCTGGCCGCGCATCTCGAACACAGCGGCAGCCGACACGACATCGCCACGATCGTGGCGGGCGGCGAGGATCTCTCCCCGTCCCTGGTCCGGCGCATCCTGGCTTCGGGTCGGCACACCACGACGATCTCGAACGAGTACGGGGCGACGGAGGGTTCGGTCGCCAATGTGATGAGCCTGACCAGGGAGGTGGATCCGGCCTGGGAGAGCACTCCGGTGGGTGTGCCGATCACCAACACCAGGGCTTATGTGGTGGATCGCTACGATCGTCCGGTGCCGGTCGGTGTTCCGGGCGAGTGCCTGCTGGGCGGGATCTGCGTTGCCCGCGGCTACCTGAACCGCCCGGAGCTGACCGAGGCCCGCTTCACCCGGGATCCCTTCTCCGCCGACCCGGACGCCCGCGTCTACCGCACCGGCGACCTGGTCAAGTGGCGCCCGGATGGCCGACTGGAGTTCATCGGCCGCATCGACAACCAGGTCAAACTCCGCGGCTACCGCATCGAACTCGGCGAGATCGAAGCCACACTCCTCACTCACCCGAGCATCAGCGCGGCCACCGTGATCGTCCGCCAGGACACCCCCGGCGACAAGCGCCTCGCCGGCTACCTCGTCACCACCACCGAGGCCGACGCCACCGACCCCACCACCGGCGAACTGCGTGCCCACCTGCGGCAACACCTTCCCGACTACATGATCCCGACGCTGTTCGTCACCCTCGACCGACTCCCGCTCACCCCGAACGGCAAGGTCGACACCAAGGCACTCCCGGTGCCGGACGGCCACCGTCCCGACCTCGACGCCGCCTACACCGCACCGCGCACCCCGATCGAGCAGGTGATCGCCACGATCTGGGCCGAGGTACTCGGCGTCGACACCGTCGGAGTCGACGACAACTTCTTCGAGCTCGGCGGACAGTCGATCAACGCGGTGCGGGTCGCGTCCCGCATCGGCGAGGCCGGATGGACGGTGAGCCTCCGGCAGATCATGCGGCACGCCACCATCGCCGACCTCGCGGCGGCGATCGCCGCCCCGACGAGCGACCCGGCCGGGCTGGTCGTCCTGCTGTCGAAGGAACCGGCGGAAGTCAGCGGTCTGCCAAAGCTGTTCTGCGTGCATCCCGGCGGCGGCAGCACCCACGCCTATCACGACCTGGCGGTTCGGCTGGCCGACTCGTTCGCCGTCTACGGCGTGCAGGCATGCGGGCTGGCCCCCGGCGAGGAGCCGATCGTCGGTGTCGAGGCGATGGCGGGCCGGTACTGGGACGAGATCCGCTCGGTCCAGCCGGACGGCCCCTACCTGCTCCTCGGCTGGTCCACCGGAGCGGTCGTGGCGCACGAGATGTGCGTGCAGCACCCGAACGAGGTGGGCGCGGCGTACCTGCTCGAACCCGCGGTCACCGGGCGTCCGCAACGCGCACGGTTCCAGGAGTACGCCGAACTCTACCGGCGGGTCGAGGAGCTGTGGCGGCGCGGACAGGGCGAGGCGGGGCCGGCCCGCGAGCGGACCGAGCGCGCGCTCAAGGATCTGGCGCCGCGGATGAACATCGAGGAGGACGTGGTCACGCTCGACGAATGGCTGCCCTACGAGGTACTGGCGGCCGAGGTCCGCTCGTTGGCCGACCATCGGGCCAGGCCCTCGTACGCCCGAACCACGCTGGTGATCAGCGAATCGGTGCGCGATGCCGGGCCGGAAGGCACGGCGGACGGGGTGTCCCACGAGCAATACGTCGCACACTGGCGACAGTTGCATCCCGCCGGGATCGAGATCCTCGACATCCGGGGACGACACATGGAAATGGTCAAGGGCGACGAGCAGTTGGCGGCCCTGGTCTCGATGATCGAGAAGGGACGCCGGATCGAAAAGGAAGGCCGGATCGAGAACGACTAGCCGATCGAAAGGAGGCCCCCGGGGAGTGTGCACCTCTCCCCGGGGGCTCTTTCAATGAGCGCTCGACGAACTCTGCGACAGCGGCTGGACGGAGAGCACGCCCGCCCGCATCACCAGCGGCATGTCCACGGTCGACAGCGCGGCCAGATACTCCGCACGGCTGATCGACCGGGTGCCCAGCGAGGTGGTGTAGTCGTGGGGGACCTGCACGTCGATGAGTTCGGCATGACCGCGCAGCCGGCGGCTCAGGTCGGCGAAGGCCACCCGGGTCGCGTGCGGTCGTCGGCCGAAGGCGGAGTCGACGCTGAAGACGTTGCCGATACCGGTGCCGAAGAGCCCGGCGATCAGATTTTCCCCCTGCCAGATCTCCACGCTGTGCGCCCAGCCCGCCTCGTGCAGGGAGATCAGCGAGGCGCGAAACGTGTCCGTGATCCACGGTGAGCGCGCCTGGTCGCGGCAGCCGTTGACGACACTGGTGAACGCGTGGTCGCACGTGACGATCCATTGCGGCTCGCCGGCGCTGCGGCTGTGCCGCAACAGGCCGGACAGTGGCCCGGACCCGACGTTGATCACCGGTCGCCGGACCGGGCTCCACCACGTCACCGCGTAGTCGTCCTCGCTCTGCGGGGCCGGAAACGCGGTGATCCGGCCGTCGGCGACGTGTTGTGCGTACCGGGCCCGCTGTACCTCGGCCGAGTGGCCTCGCAGGCGAGGGAACGGAAAGGCGCCGTGTCGGTGCGCCTCCAGCAGCCGATGCGGTGCCGTCGAACCACCAATCGCGATGGGCAGATCCGACTCGGCCGCCGACAGGTCGACCCGCTCCCAGCGCATCTCGCCGATCATTGTTCGTGGCCCGCGACGTCGTCGCGGGTGGGTTGAGTGTGCATACCGTCCAACGTGCCGGATCGGGGAATCGCAGACATGGGTGGGATCACCCCATTTTCTCGCCGAGGCCCCGCGGCTCACCCGTTGCCCGTACCCCCGTCGTCCATGGAGATGCAGACGTGGGCGTGGTGGGGATAGGTGGAGGAGGACCCTCCGGAGGACATCTCGGTCAACCCCGTCAGGGTCGTGAGCGTCAGGATCGCCATCGCCGCGAGCGAGTGAATCGCGCCCCGAGTATTGATCGCCATCGCCGTATCTCCCTTGTCCGCTGGTAGGTCCAGCCTGGCGGCGGCGACGCTCGGCAACATGCGTGCTCTCTACCCATATTTCATCGACGGCCCGCGCCGCGTGTCGCCCGGCTGGGTGCCCGGCCCCGGCCGGGCGGCCCCGCGGACCGTCGTCGGCGTGCCGAAGCGGCCGTGACCCGGTCGGTCGGACGCGCACCGGCGTCGGATGAAGATGGGCATCCGGCACGCATACGCACGGCCCGGGATTCTCGTTGACTGTCGCCAGTGCCGCGCCCGGCACTGGAGCTGTCCTACGACACAGAGGAGGGTCACAGGTGCAGACCACACTTGGGATGGATTCCGTCGCTCAGGGCGTCTATCTGACGATGGTCGCCCAGCCGCACGCGGATGTGCGGGAGCTGGCCGAGCAACTGGACGAGAGCGACGTGGCGATCGGTCGGGCGCTGGAGCAACTGTCACAGCTGTCACTGGTTGCACCGGGTGAGGGCGCCACCGGATGGATGCCGATCGAACCGGAGGTCGGGCTGGCCGCGATGCTGGCCCGGCAGCAGGCGGAATTGGCCCGGCATCAGCTCCAGGTCGAGGACAGCCGCCTGGAGGTCGCGCAACTGCTTGCCGCGCACGGCCGTCGGCCACAGGGACAGGTGCCCGGGGTGGAGTGGCTGCCCGGCGAGGCGGCGGTCTGGCGGCGGGTGGCCGAACTGGCCGACGGCTGTGAGGAGGAGGCGCTGTCCCTGGGCCCGACCCAGCGGCTGACCCAGGCGGTGATCGAGGCCAGTCGGCCGGTGGACGAGTCGGTGCTCCGGCGCGGAGCCAAGTCGCGGTCGATCCTGCTGGAGAGCGCACGCAACGACAACGCGGCGATGCCCTATCTGCGCTGGAAGACGGACGTGCTCGGCGGCGTCCGGACGTTGCCGTCGCTTCCGGTGTGGATGATACTGATCGACCGCCGGCACGTGGTCGTGCCGGTCGGCAATTTCCGCTCGGTGATGGGTGGTCTCGTCTGCACCTCCGAGTCGATCATCAACGCGTTCGTGGCGCTGTTCGCCAATCTGTGGAAGGAAGCGTTGCCGCTGACCGGGGCTCGGCCGCGCACGGCGGGCCAACTGTCCCTTCAGGAACAGCACATCCTGCGTCTGTGGGCCCGAGGTCTCACCGACGCGTCCGCCGCCCGGCAGATGGACGTCTCGCTGCGTACGGTCCGGCGGCTCTCCGACCGACTCACCGATCGTTTCGGTGCGCACAGCCGGTTCCAGCTCGGCGCGATGGCCATCGCCGAGGGGAGCATCCGGCCCGAGGACATGATCTGAACGAACCCGGCGCCGGCCGGGCGTTCGGCGATGGCGCGCGGGCGGCCGGACGTACGCAGTGGCCGGACACGGAAATCGTGTCCGGCCACTCGTGCTGCCGGGAGTTCGTTTCGACCCGGGCTCAGCGGGCGCCGCTGAACTCGGCCGTGATGGCGGACATCATGATGTCGGCCATCGCGGTGGCGAGTTGCGCGGGTGTGGGTGCCGCGAAGAGGGTGCGCACCGGGACGTCCAGACCGAGGGTCTTGCGGATCCGGCTGGTGACCTGGGTGGCGAGCAGGGAATGGCCGCCGAGTTCGAAGAAGTTGTCGTGGATGCCGACGGCTTCGAGGGTGAGGACATCGGCCCAGATCGCGGTGACGGCGCGCTCGACGGGGTTGCGCGGAGCGGCGTAGCCGCCATCCGAGTCGGGACGCAGTGGGCCGGGGGCGGGGAGCGCCTTGCGGTCGACCTTCCCGTTCGGCGTCAACGGCAACGCCTCCAGCGTCACGAACGCCGCGGGCACCATGTACTCCGGCAGGTCCCGCTGGAGATGTGCCCGCAGGCCGCCCGTCGCCGGTGCCGTGGTGCCGGCGGAGGCGACGACATAGGCGACGAGTCGCCGGTCTCCGGGCGCGTCCTCGCGCAACACGACTGCGGCTGTGTCGATGTGGTCGTGGGTGAGCAACGCGGCTTCGATTTCGCCGAGTTCGATGCGGTAGCCGCGGAGTTTGACCTGGTTGTC
>NZ_JBEXCV010000295.1:0-4955 GCF_040605455.1 Embleya sp. NPDC005575
ACATCCAACGCCACCCCGCGCTCCTCAACGGCTTCCTCGCAGCAACCGACCTGACATGACAAACCAACAACAACCCAATCCGCAAAGCTCAGTAAAGAAGCCGACCAGGGCGCGACGTGACGCCGGGGTTCGGCCCACGACCCATGTCCGCGGAAACGCCAACGACACTCATCGAGTGGGCCGGTCCGCGTCCTCGGCGACTGTCCTGTCGATGCTCACCAGCGCCTGCGGCGGCCGCGGTTCCGTATCGCCTGCCGGCGCCATGGCACGCGGGGCGCGCCATCGGGGGGCGTTCCGCCGCCCCCCGATCCCCCCAGGCGGTTCGTGCCGTCCCGCAGGACCACTGTTCGCGCCCGGGTCGTGTGCCACCGGGCGAGGCTCACGTCTCACATGCCCACGTTCGGTCGGGCCGGCGAGCACGATCCGAAGCGGCACTGGTGGGGTGGGAAGGTTTGCTCCGCGAGGAGTTGCTTCACGGTGCCTGACCGGTGTCAATGACCAGGACGTCCGACGCCCCGCCCCCGGTCGTCGCCAAGGCCCTCGGCTACACCCAGGCCACCACCACCTACGTAAACACCGAAGTCGGCGCCCCGTGGAGCCGGTACGCGCCTGGCGACCACTCACGGCGACCACTCCGGCCCCTGGGGCACGAAGAGGCGGAGGTCATTTGATCCTCCGCCAGGTGTCCTCGCCGATGATCTTCTCAACGATGCGCAGAAGCTTCGATTTCAGCGCTCCGACGATACCTTTCGCGAAGCCCTTCAGCTCGACGTACGACTGATGTCTGAAGGTGATGTACGTGGCGGTGGAGAGCAGCCATGGAGCCACCACGAGAACATCTGCCGACCGGATGTCCAGACCACGGGTGAGGACCAGAGCCAATGCGGCGGCTCCACTCACAGTGACAGTCACTTGCAGCGCGGGAGACGCGACCATCACCACCCAACATGCAGCAAGTCCGAGCAGCGCGCCGGCCGCGGTCGGTAGCGGTTCAAGCCGTCCACCCACCAACAGCACTCCGCTGGGCACCGACATGGCCACCGCGCCGAGAAAGGCGATGTTCCACGGCGTCAGGAGTGTTCTCAGATTCCGGCTGTCCTCCAGAACCCGTTGCTCACCGCAGACCATGCCCGGTGCCGTGCCTGGAAATTGCAATAGGGACAGGTGGTCCACGTGGGGCGACTTGAGGTACGAGAGGAGAAGTCGCACATGAGTCTTTCCGTGGAGCGCCCCCTGCGGGATGTACCAGCTGTCGTCGGACGTCACGCGACAGAAGCTGGTTCCCTCGAGCAGCCAGGTCATCAGGACGAACATGACGCCGAAACAGTAGAAGTAGAACGAAGCGACAACGGAATACGGACTGTACGGCGGCTCCGATGCGGCGAAGGCCCCTACCAGGAAGCGAATGGCGTAGCCCACACCAACGATGAACCAAAGGGACAGTGCGGCTGCAGGATGGCCGTCTTCGCAACTGCGGAGGGCTTCGTACCCAACGGCGAAGCCGAAGACCACCGCCATGAGAATCAGAACATTTACGGTGCGTCCCAGCGCAAGGCCGACCAGCAGGGCTGCCAGGAGTCGAAGCACTGCGACGGTGAGGCTGGAGTACACGACGAACCGCGCGTGCTTGCGTGATTCGACCCGGGGAAGCCGCAGGCGATCGGCGCTCAACGGATGGCTGCTGTCGTGCTGCAGACCGCGGATGTCGTTCCATTGGTACCGAGCCGAGTAGACGAGGAACTCGGCGACCAGCACGGCGAGAAACATGTTCTCCCAGTAGAAGTCGCGCCCCCGTCCCCAGGACGTGGTGACGAAGGCCAGTGGGATGAACAGCCACTTCGCCCAGTCCTCGGGACGCGGCACCAGCAGGTACGCAGCGAGGCTCCGGCCGCCGTCTGCTTTCAGGGAAGCCCCCTGGAAGAGCCCGTAGTTTTGCTGGCGCGCAAAACGGCGGGCGATGCGGATGAACATGCTCCGCGCGCCGAGAGTGATGGAGGCGACTTCGAAAACCAGGAACCCGAAGGCGATGCCGTACACGATCAGCATGGAGAAGCGATAGCGCTCATCGAGCTTGAGAGCGATGTACACGGTCCCGCTCGCGAAGGCGAAGAACGTGATGAGCATGATCAGAATCGCGAGGACCCGGTACCCGCTCCTCCCTCTTCTCAAGGTCGTCAGTTCGGCCAACAGCCCCGCGTAGGAAGGCGATCGAATCTCGGCGACCGGTCCGAGCTCGGGCAGCGGCGTCATCGCGTACTGTCTGAGCTCCTTCTCCAGGGCCCTCATGTAGTAGCTGCGCAGGGCTGCGGAAGCGCCGAGGATTTGCATCAGGGCAAGTGCGGCGAGGGGGATAGAGGGAGCCGCAGCGAGCAGGGCCGATGGGGGCGTTTTACAATCCTTCGCCTGACCCAGCTGACAGGTGTCGCTCAGGAACGCGGCGAGCCCGGCCAGCAGTGCCACCGTGAGCGCCGCGACGGCGACCTGGATGTTGAAGAACGTCCGCTCGTCTTCGCGGGCCATTTCGTAGTCGAGCGCGAGGACGTCGAACCGCTTGCTGACTTCCATCGTTCCTGGGCTCCTTGCGAGCAACTTGTCACGGACACTCGGAAGGCGCCCGCCCGGCATCATGAGATCGCATGCGGATGGATCAGGTGCCGTTCAACGGTCAGAGGGTCTCGCGACCACTCGTTTGGGTCCCGGACAACGCGCCGACGATCAGCAGCGACCACCGTTGGCGACACCACACCGGATCATTTGTTCAGCGAGGAAGCCGGCCAGGTCCGCCGCGCTCGACTACGACGAGGAGCGGATCCAGGCCCCGGCGCCGATCTCGCGCCGAGATCCAGCCGGTGCTGCTGGAGTGGTCCGGCCGCTACGACCACCTGCGGGAGGTCACCCGCGAGGACATCATCGCGACCAGAGACGCCGCCGCTGGCAAGCAGCAGGAGAGCCAGGTCGTCGTCCTGCGGTCACCGTTCCGCCAGCGGCGGCGTCATCCAATGTCTTTCCCAGGCCGACCTCGACCCCGGCAATCGGCGCATCACCTAGGCGGGCACGCCCGCCGCTCGGCGACCTGACCCAGAGTGACAAGAGCCCATGCCCATCCGGGAATACGCGACACCTCAACATGCGAGCTCACCAGTCAACCGCCGATCCGGGCGACCGGCCCGGGATCGCCCGAGCCCGCCGAGTCCGCCGGCAAGCCCACGGAGCACCCGAGGCGATGAGCGAGATCCGCCCGGCGAAACACGACTACCGGAATTCGAAGACCAAGATTATCGGCGTTTATTCCCAGAGAATCGACAGGGAACGAATTCATGCACGCGCCGGAATTCCGAGCAGCGTGCGGGACGGCGATCCCACGAGGCCGGTTCGGGTCACGAAAAGATGCCCTGCCGAACGACCGAGTCTCGCTCACGGCATCGAACTCCACACAGCGGCCGCCGCACTTCCGCGCACCGCACCGCGGGTTCGGTGCGGTGCGCCTCCTCGGGACGCCCGGTGCGCGCATCCGGTACGCGCACCTCCGACGGTGCCGCGACGTGCACGCACCGACGCAGGACAAGGGGCCGGCCCGTCACACCCCGTGTGCGAACGGACCCAGGACAAGGGGCCAAGCGATCACGCACCGCGCACGAGACCCCCGTGCACCGGATTACCCGAGGTCGGTGCGGTATCGAGTGCGCCGGCGATGCGCACCGCACCACCAGGCCCATGTCACCGCGCGGCGCGCCCTCGTTGACGCCGGCATGACCACCACCGACGGCGACGGCCCGCTCGCCGAGCTCCTGGCCGCGAAGCAACTCGACATCGGCATCGTCTGGCACTGCGCGAGCTGCCCCATGCAGGGCCGACGCATCCCCCAACACATCGACGCCGCCCGCCACGACGCCGCCGAACACGCCATCGGCACCACCGCGACACCTTCGCCCTCACCGGCATCACCCTGCGCCTGATCGACGAACGGGAACACCAGGTCCGCCTGACGTCCGAGCGGGACGACGTCGTGCTCCTGGTCCCGCCGCTGGAGCCGTGGGACGCCGACGCGCTCTCCGCGCTCCAACTCGAACTCGTCTGCGACGCCGTCGGCTGCGCCCCGGACTCCCGCCACCGGCGTCGCCGCAAGTAAGCCGCCTGTGACGGAGCACGTTAGTTCGCGAGTCCGCGCGAAGAAACCCCAGGTCAGCACAGTTCTGGTGCATCACAGTTTGCGAGGTTGGAGCACGCTACCTTGCGATTCTGGGCACAAAGGCCCGGCGCAGCAAGGCATAGATGTGCAGGTCAACGCGGTGCTGCCGTAGATGGAATCGGACTCGCAGACCCCGGTGCTCCATTCGCAAACCAGCGTGCTCCGTCACACCGCCATCGACGAGACCAACGAAGGCAACATCGAATTCATGTAAAATCCGAGTACGATCTAAGTCGGATACAAGTCTGATTCATGGTAGGATCGAGCCAGGAGGTGGAACATGTCCGACTCGCTCTTCGATGCGGTGGACGCTCTGCTGGCGCAGGCCCAAGGCGATCTCCCGCCCCCCGCCGAACGCACCCGACTGCGCAAAGCCGCCGGCTTCACCCAGCAGCAGGTCGCCGACGCCCTGGGCGTCACCCGCGTGACGGTCGTGGGCTGGGAAGCCGGCCGCACCGAACCCCGACCGCCCCAACGCCCCGCCTACGCCCGACTCCTCGAGGGCCTCGCCGAGCGCTACCCCGCGACCCACCCGACCCCGGCCGCCGACACCGCCGCAGCCGCCTTGTCGGACCGGGGCGAACCCGTCCCCGACGAGCCCGGTCCAACGGACCCCGAACCACAAGCGCCCGTCGCCCCCGCCCCCGACTCGACGGCCACCTCGCCCGCTGCGGCCACCGGGCCGGTCGTCACGGCGGCCGCGCCCTGGACCCGCACACCGACCACCCCACCCGCAGCCGCGCCGAAGCCGCCGCGAGCGGCATCG
>NZ_JBEXCV010000296.1:0-4893 GCF_040605455.1 Embleya sp. NPDC005575
GGGCCCGCCGCCGGTCGGCGTCGATGCGGGCACCGCCGGCATCGGCTGTGGCGGCGTCTCCGGGCCCGGCACGGGCGGCGCCGTGGTCGGCTGGGTATCGTGCGTCGTGGGCACCTTCGGCGGCGGCGGGAGCATGTCCGGGACGGTGGCCTGGAGCACCTCGGCGGCCGAGGAACCCGGTGCCACCGGCAGATCGGCCGCAGTCGGCGGCGGCGGGATGCTCGGCAGCGTGACGCCGGTTCCCGGCACCGGCGTCGGCGTGGTGGCAGACGCGGACCCGGACACCGGCGTGGGCTGCGCGGTCTGCGCCTCGGTGACCTCGAACGCCTCGGTGGGCGCGAAGGTTTCGGCCGATCCCAATGCCTCGGTCGACTCGAATGCCTCGGTCGGCAACACCTCCGAGACGCCGTCCACGGGCGTGTCGTAGGGCCGGTAGGGGCTCGGCGCGAAGGACCCGGCGGCGGCCGGCACCGAGGCGCCCGGCCGGGGCAGCAGGAAGCCGCTCGTGGTGCGCGGTGCCCCGGGCACGACGTGCGCGAGCGAGGCGGCGGCCACCTGGGACGCCGCGTCGGCCGCGCTGCTGCGCCCGCGTTCCAGGTCGGCGAGCAGCGCCAGGAACACCGGCTCGATCAGCACCCGGATGCCGCGTTGGCGGGCCCAGTAGGTGCGATCCGCGGATTCGTCCGGGTCGGCCACCACGAGCACGTCCACCCGATCGTGGATACCGGACGCCACGGACAGGTCCGCGCGGGCCATCCGGCGCTCCAACTCACCCCGGGTGACCGCGAGATAGCCGTGGAAGAGCACATGCAGACCCGATTCCAGCGGACGCCCCCGGGCCAGGATGCGCGGCCCGCCGTGGCCCTGCTCGACCGTGGAGCGGGCCATGCCGACGATCTCGTCCAGCGCGGTGCGCGGGATGCCCAGTTGCGCGGCGACCCGGGTCAGGTCGGCCCGCTCCTCGCGGTCGACGGGTCCGGCCGTGACCATGGAGGCGGCCAGCGCGGTCACGTACAGCCGGTCCAGATCCTTGCGCTGCTCCTCGGAAATGCCCAGGGACACCGCGAGTTCGGCCAGGTCGATGGCCTCCTGCGGGGTGATCACCCGGTCCTCCAGGGCCGCGTCGAGCACCGCGAGGTAGCTGTCGGGGCCCTCGCCCACGCCGGTGGGCGGACCGTACGCGCGGGCCTTCTCCAGGTACGACACCGCGTCCCGGCGGCGCACCTGCTCGGCCTCCTCGCGCGCCCGCCGAGCCACGTGCGCGTCGTCGCGGGTGAACGTCCGCGACACGTCGGCGCTGCGGCGCGGCCAGTTCAGCGAGGCCGCCACCGTCCGGGCCTGCTGCCAGTGCCGGGCCTCGCCCGCCCCCCGGCGCAGGTAGTGCTCCAGAAGCCGCGCGGTGCCCATCGCCTTGGCCGCCGCGCCGTGCCCGCCGTCCACCGGCACGTCGGCCGCCTCGCAACACGCGAGCAGGGTGAAGCGCGGCGCCTCGGGCAGGTGGTGCGGCGCCTCGCGCATCGTGCACAGCGTGGTCAGCGGCGGCACGGTGGGTCGACCGCGGCGCTGGAACTCGCGCTCGACGAAGCCGATGTCGAAACGCGCGTTGTGCGCGACCACGACCCGTTGCCGGAACAGGTGTGCCAGCCACGGCGCGACCTCGGCGAACGTCGGGGCGTTCACCACGTCGTCGTCGAACAGGCCGTGTGCCTGGAAGTCGCCGGCGGGACCCTGCGGGTCGAGCAGGGTCGTGAAGAACTCGGTCACTCGTCCGTCGAGATCGCATTGGGCTACCGCGATCTCGATGATGCGATGTCGATGCGGGGACAATCCCGTCGTCTCCACGGCCACCACCGAGTAGCCGGGGCATTCGAGGCGATCACCGATGCGCACAGTCACCCCCCAATGATGATGTGCCCGATGCGGCCTCCTTCAGTCGCATCCCGGCAAGCCCGACCTGCGGCGCGCGTCCACGGTACGCGCTCGCGACCGGTGCGGGGTACGACGCGACCGATCGGGCGTACCGTACCGCTGGTGACGTCTCGTCAGATATGACGCAGAGTCAGGACGCGCTCTCCGAGGGCTGCGGCGTGCCCACCTTGATGCCCTTGAGCACCGTGTCGAGCGTGGCCTTGTCCGGCGCCGAGGCGGAGATCTCCAGTTTGAGCAGTACGCAGGGGAATTCGCCGTCCTCGTTCTTCTCGGCGATCACCACGGCCTGCGCCCAGGCCGTGTCCGAGTCCAGGCTCAGGTCCTCGGGCTTGCCCTTGACCTTGGCCCGCAGGACATAGGCCGCGTGACCGTCCACCTTGATCGGCTTGTCCAGTTCCAAGGTGTCCAGCGTGATCCTGCCCTTGCTGCCGGTCACGTCCTTCTTCAGCCCGGCGACCAACTCCTCCAGGTTGTCGGCCTTGCGGGTGTCCAGCGTCAGGCCGGCTCGATAGCACTTGCGTTCCGCCTGCAGCGCGGTCTCGGCTGCGGCCCCGCTCGTCCGGGTCGAGGATTTGCTCGGGCACGGGCGCTCCACCGCCTGGTCGGCGGGCTCGTCCGGGTCCGGGACGACCCAGCCCTTGAGCCTGGGCACGGTGAGCCCGGTGGTGGGATCGGTGAGCGTGCCGTCCGTGGCCACGGTCTTCTTGCCGTCGCCGTCCCCGCCCAGGACGACGATCAGGCCGGCGATGATGCCGCCCACCACGACCAGCGCCAGCACGCTCAGGCCGATCGCCTTGCCGCGACCGGGTCGGGGTGCGCCGACGGGCGGGCCGACCGGCTGATAGCCGCCGGGGTACCCGCCCTGGGGGTAGCCGACCTGCCCCGCGGCCGGCGGTGCGCCGATCGGCGGCGGCGGAATCTCGCCCTGGGCGCGGGCCCGGGTCGAGGCGGTCCACTGGGCGCCGTCCCACCAGCGCTCGGAGCCGGGAGCGGAGGGGTCTTCGTACCAGCCGGGAGGAATCGAGGCAGTCACCCGCGTGACGCTACAACCGGCCCCGGGCGGCGCACGAGCGCCCCCGGGCAAACGTGACCGTTCGGAAACCGACGCCGATCAGCCCAGGTCGAAGCCGAGTTGCCCGTCGGTGACCGGCTCGATGCGAGGGCGCTTGAGGTGGCGCCACGCGGGCAGGTCGTCCCAGTACGCCCAGGACATCCGATGATGCGGCGTGGGGCCGTGCTCGGCGAGTGCCGCCCGATGCACCGGAGCCGGGTATCCGGCGTTGCCGTCGAAGCCGTACGCCGGATACCCGGCGCCGATGTCGGCCATCAGGGCGTCGCGGTACACCTTCGCCAACACCGAGGCCGCCGCCACGCTGATGCAGGACTGGTCGCCCTTGATCACGCAGCGCACGGCCCACGGTGCGCCGAGGAAGTCGTGCTTGCCGTCCAGCACGATCGCGTCGGGACGCATCGGCAGCGCGGTCAGCGCGCGTTCGGCGGCCAGGCGCAGTGCGGCGGTCATCCCGAGTGTGTCGATCTCCTGGGGATCGGCCGCCCCGAACGCGTAGGCGCGCACCCACGGGTCGACCGCGGCGGCCACCTCCTCGCGGCGGCGTGCGGTGAGCAACTTGGAGTCGGTGAGCCCGGCGGGCGGCACGGACAGGTCGGTGATCGCGGCCGCGACCAGCACGGGGCCGGCCCAGGCGCCGCGTCCGACCTCGTCGACCCCGGCGACCACCTGTGCGCCCCGGGCGATCAGCTCACGCTCGACGTCGTAGGTGGGTGGTGCGACCCGACCGGCGGGCTTGCGCGGCCCGACGACCTTCTTGGCGGCGACCTTCCCGTCGGCGACCTTCTTCGCCGCAACCTTCCCGATGGAAACCTTCTCGGCGACAACCCTGTTCGCCGCGGCCTTGCGGACGGCGGTCGGCTTCGCGGCGACTCGCTCGGGCTCGATCCCGGAGCCGCCCGCCTGCTCGGTGCTCGGCTGCTTCACACCACCACCGTAGGTCACCGATCAGCGGTGACCTACCACCGTCTCCCGCTCCCCGTCGGCGATCGACACCGGCGGCCTGGGCTCGAAGTACGTCGAGACGCCCGCCGCGGTCAACCGCTCGCGCAGCGTCCGGGCACCGGGCGAGCCGGCCAGCGCGGCCTCGGCCCAGGCGATCAGGTCCAGTTCGACGCCGAGATGGTCGGTGACCGTCCCGCCGCCGGCCCAGGTCGGCCGCAACCGGCCACGCCCGGACTCCACCCACGCACAACCCAGCAGGGCGGCCAGCGCCCCGGCGGTGTCCTCGCCGTGTCGGGCGATCAGTTCCGCGCCCCGCCCCTCGACCAGCAGCGCCAGCACCCCGCCCAGGGTCACCGGGTATTCCACGCCCGCGCGCCGCGCGGAGATCCCCAGCGCCGCGGCCCGGCGGGCCCCGGCGAAGCCGACCAGGTGCTCCAGGAACGTCTCTTCGGGGAGCTTCACCAAGCCATCCAGCCCCGCGAACCCGTGCCGGCCCAGATGCCCGTCGTTGTCGGTGACCAGCAGGTACGGATGCACGTGGGCGAGCAGCCGAAGCGGCTCGGCCAGCAGCGAGCCGCCGGCCAGGTCGGCGCCGCCGGGGGTGTCCCGTCCGTCCAGGGGCCGGGCAAGGAGCCGCTCGACCCGGGCCGCCATCGCCCCCTGCGGCTCGGCCTCGACACCGACCCACGCGGCCCGCAGTTCCCGAAACGCCAGGAAGCCGGCGATCGGATCGCTCGGCACGCAGCCCGCCGCGGTCCCCGGGGTCAGCACGTCGTCCCGGAACCGGGCCCAGTCCGCCCGGACCTCCGCCAGTTCGGTCAGCGCGTCCGCCACCGCGTCGGTGCCGTAGGCACGGGCTGCGGCCCGGTCGGCGGCGCGCTCCTCGAAGCCCAGCACGGGAGCGGTCACCCGCCGGTAGAGCGCGGCGTAGCCGGCCGCCGCCCGCCCCG
>NZ_JBEXCV010000297.1:0-4702 GCF_040605455.1 Embleya sp. NPDC005575
CCACGTCGCGCTCGACGGCCCGTGGTTCGGCCGGGCCCAGCGCGGCGAGCAGGGCGGGCAGGTCCGGGCGTGCACCCGAACGCACCGCCCACAGCGCCGCGTCGGGTCCCAGACCGTTCGCGACCACCTCGGCGTGCATCCAATGCGTGTCCGTCTGCACGTGGCCGCCCCGCACCCACTTGGCCACCCGCCGGCCGAAGTCCGCGCGCTCGAACCCCTCGACGGAGCGGACCACGAAGCCTTCCCGGCGGGCGGGATCGAGCCGGATCGCCCGCAGCGCCCGCTCCTCGAAGATGCCGCGCCACAACACCGGCGGCGTCGGCACGCCCAACCCGCGCAGGAAGCGGGTGCTCTCGTCCCAGTCCAGGCAGCGATCGCCGGTCCAGACCGAGAACCCGTAGAACCAACTCGCCAGCGCGTCATAGCCGATCGAGTGCCGGGCGTACATGTTCTCGCCGCAGATCCGCCACCCGGCCGGGATCCGTGCGCCGATCCGGCCCTGTAGCGCCTTGACCCAGGTTCGGGAGGGGTGGTGCGCGGAGTCGAGCGAGCGGGCGTGCAGGCCGTCCGGGTACAGCGTGGTGTTCTCGCCGTCCAGCTTCTCGGTGACCACGACCTCGCGTCCGCGCAGCCCCGACAGGTCCGCGGCCCGCACGTCGTCGGCGCCGGCTCCGGGCGACCAGGGCACATGCGGCGTGCGGGGATAGTGCGTACGCATGTCCACTCCCCGCTCGCCGGCCTGTCGTCGGGGCCCGACCGTGGATCGAATCCCCGGTCACTGTAGGAGCCGACCGTACCCCGAGCCATCGAATATCGGCCCCGACCGGCTGCCCGGCGGCGCTGGTCGGCCGGGTACCGCCGGACGACGCGCGCCCGTCGGGGAGTTGCGCACCCGCCACAGGCGGGGACGCGTGTCAGGTTCGGGCGACGTGGCCGAGTCGCGCCGGCCGGGTGGTCACGGGCTGCCGATCGAGCGGATCAGGGCTTCACTCGCGTTGATCGCGGCGGTGGCGGTGTTGCCCTTGCGCTGGGCCATGACCGCGGCGACCACCAGTTGTGGCCGGCCGTCGATCCGGCGCTCGGCGGCGAAGACGAGGTTGCCGCCCGCCGGGGTGGTGAAGCCGGTCTTGCCCGCGAGCACGCCCTCGCGGCCGAGCAGGGTGTTGCTGTTGGACTTGGTGATCTGCGCGGAGTCGGTGTAGCTGCGGACGCCGGCGACCGCGGCGAAGGCCGGGTCGCGCATCGCGACGGTGAACAGCCTGACCTGGTCGGCGGCGGTGCTCACGGTGGCGCGGTCGAAGCCGCTGGGATCGGTGTAGGTGGTATCGCGCATGCCCAGCTCCTTGGCGGTGCGGTTCATCCGGGCGACGAAGCTCGCCTCGTCGCCGTCCACCCAGCGGGCGATCTCGTGGGCGATGTTGCTCGCCGAGACGGCCATCAGCGCCTCCAGGGCCCGACGCTCGGTGAAGGACTCGCCCGACGTGACCGGGGTCAGGCTCTCGAACCGGCGCAGCCGCTCCGGGTAACGGTTCGCCTCCTCGGCCGAGATGGTGAACGTCGGCCCCGGCGCGCCCGACACGAGCGGCTTGGCCTTGAGGAACAGGTAGGCGGTCATCACCTTGGCCAGGCTCGCGGTCGGTGTCGGCTTCGCCGTGCCCGAGGCGACCGGCTCCCGGCCCCCTTCGACCGCCACGGCCGCCTGGCCGTCCTTGGGCCAGGTGGGGGTGAGCGCGACGGGCGCATCGGGCCGGCCCGCGACGGTGGACACCGACACGGGCGTCGACGCCGGGGTGGTCCGGCCGGCCTCACCCACGCAGCCGGCGACGAGGGCCGGCAGCGCGGCGACGATCACCGCGATCGCCCCCAACGAGCGACGGCGGACGGGAAGCGTAGTGCGTGTGGTCATGGCCTCGACCCTGGCGAGCGCGGATGACCGCATCCGGCCGGGAAGAAGACCGTTCTGTCACAACCGGCTCGATCGCCACCGTGAAACGTGTTCGCGGCCGGGGGGCTGATCGATACTGAATCAATGGTTCGTGTGCTCCTGATCGAAGACGACCCCGCCGTGGCCGAGGGCCTGGCCATCGGCCTGCGCCGGCAGGGCCACGCGACCGAGGTGCGGCACACCGGCGAGGACGGCCTCGCGGGAGTGGCCGGATTCGATCCCGACCTGGTCGTACTGGACCTGATGCTGCCCGGCATCGACGGCTTCGAGGTGTGCCGGCGCCTCCGCCGGGCCGGCACCCTGCCGGTGATCATGCTCACCGCGCGCAACGAGGACATGGACGTCGTGCTGGGCCTGGAGGCGGGCGCCGACGACTACGTGGTCAAGCCGGTGCAGTCCCGGGTCCTGGAGGCCCGCATCCGCGCGGTGCTGCGCCGCACCGAGTCGGCGGTCCCGGCCGGGCGCCGCGAGGTACACGGCGAGCTGACCGTGGACCGCACCGCGCTCACTGTGCTCAAGGCCGGCCGGCCGATCGCCCTCGCGCCCTCCGAACTGCGGCTGCTGCTCGCCCTGTCCGCCTCCCCCGGCCAGGTGTTCAGCCGGGGGCAGTTGCTGGAGTCGGTGTGGGAGCACCCCTATCTCGGGGACAGCCGACTGGTCGACGCGTGCGTCAAACGGCTGCGGATCAAGATCGAGGAGCCGGCCGGCCCGACCCGCTACATCCAGACCGTGCGCGGCTTCGGCTACCGGTTCGGACCGCTGTGACCGGGCCGCTTTCCCGGCTGCGCGGGTTGCGCGGGCTGCGGGTGCGGCTGGCCTCGGCGTGCCTGCTCGTCGCCGCGTTCGCCGCGCTCGCGACCGCCGCGCTGACCTACCGGGAGGCCCGTACCGCGATGCTGCAGCGCGCCCAGGACTCGGTGGTGCGCTCGGTGCGCGATCGGGTCGGCGCGGTCGCACCGTCGGTGCCCTTCCCACCGGACCAGGCCGCGCTGGAGCGGATCGTCGCGCTGGTGGACACACGGGGCAACACCGACCACTGGACCGTCGCGGCCGGCTACCGGGATGTCTGGGCGACGACCGACCGCAGGTTGACTCCCCAGGAGATCCCGAGCGCGCTGCGCACCACCGTCACCGACTACGTCGCCACCGCCTTCCAGCGGGTGGACCGCAAGGGCGAGATCTGGCTCGCCGTCGGTGTGCCGGTCACCTTCGCCGAACCGCTCACGGGGATACCGTCCGGTGTGCAGGTCTACGTGCTCACCCCGATGCGCGCGCAGGTCCAGGAGGAGGCGGCCCTGGTTCGGGCCGCGCGCAACGGCGCGATCCCGGCGGTCCTGCTCGCACTGGTTCTGGCACTGGTGGTGGCCGGGGGAGTGCTGCGCCCGGTCCGGGCCCTGCAACGGGCCACCCGGCGATTGGCCCAGGGCCGCCTGGACACCCGGCTCCAGGTCAAGGGTGGGGACGAACTCGCGGAACTCGCACGGGACTTCAACCACACTGCGGCGGCCTTGGAACAGCATGAGGCGCGGCTTCGGATGATGGAGGCCCGGGCGCGCGGCTTCGCGGCCGACGTCTCGCACGAACTGCGCACCCCGCTGGCGGCGATGGCCGCCGTGATAGACGTGCTCGACGAGGACGCCGCCGCCGAACAACTGGATCCGGACACGGCCGCCGCGCTGCGTCTGGTCTCCGCGGAGACCGGCAAGCTCACCCGACTGGTCGACGACCTGATGGAGATCTCCCGCTTCGACGCGGGCGCCGCCGCGCTGCATGTGGACGAACTCGACGTGGCGGAGGCGGTGCGCCGCTGCCTGGCCGCCCGGGCCTGGTCGGAAGTGGTGAGCACCGACCTGCCGGAGGGGATTCGGGCCGAGGTCGACCCCCGGCGCTTCGACGTGGTGGTGGCCAACCTGGTGGGCAACGCGCTGCGGCACGGCGCGCCGCCGGTCGAGGTGGGTCTGGGCACCGAGCGGCGGGCGGACGGCGTGTGGATCGTGCTACGTGTCACCGACCGCGGTGCCGGTCTGGCCGCCGACACCCTGGACCGGGTCTTCGAGCGTTTCTTCAAGGCCGACTCGGCCCGGACCCGCTCCGCGGGCAGCGGACTGGGCATGGCGATCACGCTGGAGAACGTGCGGCTGCACGACGGACGCATCCGCGCGGCGAACCGAGCCGACGGCGGCGCGGTGTTCACCGTCGAGTTGCCCCGGTACGCCCCGAACCGAGTCGTGGAGGACGCATGATCACCGCCCGGTATCGACTCGCGCTCGCGGTGGTCGGGTTGCTTGCGGTCGGCGCCGGCTGCGGCATCCCCACCACCGGTCCGGTGCAGGCGGGGACGCCCGCCGAGGGCATCGTCTCGCCGGCTGCGTCGGGGCAGCCCGGCAGCCTGTACGTCTATCTGGTGGTCGACCACCGGATCCGACCCGTCCTGCGCACCTCGATCACCGGTGCCACCCCGCAGGCTGCGATCGACCTGCTGCTCGCGGGACCGAGCTGGGAGGAGGCCCGGAGAGGGGTGACCAGCGCCGTTTTGCCGCACGCCGGCCCCGCGAAGGTGAGCGTGCAGGACGTCGCCATCCGGATCGACCTCGCGGGCACGGCTCCGCTCACCGAGCTCGCCCTGAACCAACTGGTGTGCACCGCCTCGACGGCGGGCAACCGCAACGCCGCGGCCGCGGCCGCGGCCGCAGATCGGAAGTGCGTCGGGTTGGGGCTCGGGGGCGTGAGACCGGTGTAGATATAGGGGGTGGCCGG
>NZ_JBEXCV010000298.1:0-4642 GCF_040605455.1 Embleya sp. NPDC005575
CGGCGTCCACGGATCGTCGCAACCCGGCAGGCCCGCCACCGCGTCGCAGGTGATCGGGTGGGCCGCGAGCAGGGCAAGGCCGGGACGCCGGCCGCGCGAACGGCCGCCCCACCGGACCGGCGGGACCCGAACGTACTGGCGATCACCGACAGCGTCGGCGTGGGTGCTCCCGGTCCTCGGGTCCGGCTATGGCATCGTGGCAAGTTCAGTGCGCGGCAGCGCCGCGACGAACGCGAGAGGCCTTGACGTGCCCGAAGACGTATTCGCCCTTCCCGTCGTCCGGCGGCTCGACGCCCACCTGTCCCTGCGCCGGCTCGGCGCGCTGGACGTGGTCGTGCTGGACCACCCGCGGGTACGTGCCGCGATCGCCCTCCAGGGTGCCCACCTCCTCGCCTGGCAACCGCAGGGCGCGGAGCCCGTGTTGTGGCTGAGCGATGCCGGCACCTTCGAGGAAGGTCGGGCGGTGCGCGGCGGCGTGCCGATCTGCTGGCCGTGGTTCGGCCCGGCGGGTCGCCCGAACCACGGGTTCGCCCGCATCCTGCCGTGGACGCTGCTCGACGCCGGCGAGGACGACGACGCGGCGCACGTGAGCATGGTCCTGCGCGACGGCGAGGAGTCGCGGGCGTACTGGCCGTTCGCCTTCGAGGTGGTCGTCCGCTTCACGCTCGGGCAGGAGTGCCGCATCGAGCTGACGGCTCGCGGCGACTTCGAGAGCACCGCCGCGCTGCACACCTACCTGCGCGTCGGCGACCTCGACGGCGTCCGGGTCACCGGTCTGGACGGGCATTACCTCGACAAGGTCCTCGGCGTCGAGGCGGACGCGGACAAGGACCCGGACACGGGCGCGGAGGGGTTGTCCTTCCCGGACCGCATCGACCGCGTCTACACGCGCCCGGACGGCGTCAGCAGGCTCCACGACCCCGCCGGGAAGCGGGTCGTCGAGGTGCACCACGCCGGGCACAGCGACGTGGTCGTGTGGAACCCGGGCGCGGAGCTCACCCGCACCATGGCCGATGTGCCCGACGACGGCTACCGGGAGTTCGTCTGTGTGGAGACCGCCCGCGTCTCCCGGCCGCTGGCGAGCGGCCCGCAGACCCCCGCGCACCTGACCGCGACGCTGCGGATCGCCGCCGACGCATAGGCCTCGCACCCGGCGGCCGGTCGGCGGGCGCGCGGCGGTCGGGTGGGCCCTGGTCGGCCTCGCGCGTGCGTCGCGCCTGTTGCCGTGTGCGGGCGGCACCGGCCGGCGGGTCCTCGCCGCCCGGACGCGTCGGCAGCGGGTCCTCGACCGCGCGATCGGGCCGGGAAGGGAGTTCGTCCCCCGCGACAAGAAAACGGCGCCGCCCCACGAGGGTATGCGGCGCCGTTCGCGTCGAGGTCGGTGAGGGTGGCCGCCTCACGGCGGAAGGCACACCGTGGCTCCAGCCGAGCGGTATTCCACGGAGGCTATGGTTGGGCCCGGGGGCACACCCTCACCGACACCTGCACAACCTACCTCCTCGCCGAATCATTCCCGGCCACCGAAATCCGTGCCGTCGATCCCCGCCGTCGGGTCGCGGGTCGGGAACCCGGGCGCCGGGTCCGGACGGCGGATCGGTTCGTACACCCGGGCCGCGCGCCGGGTCGGTTCAGGATTCGTCGCGCGCTTGGAGCGTGGTCATCGCCCGAGCGAGTCGGGCCGCGCGGGTCGCGGGTGTGCGCGCGGTGAGGAGGGTCAGGATCACCGCGTACCGCTGCGTCCTGCCGAGCGCGTCGAACGCCCGCGTCGCCTGCGGGCTCGCCGCCAGGGCTGCGGCGAGGTCGGCCGGGACGCCGGCGTCGCGCTGCGACTCGTAGGCGGCGGCCCACCTCCCGTCGGCCTTCGCGGCCTCGACCTCGGCCAAGCCGGCCGGCCGCATCCGCTCCGCCGCGATCAGCTCCTCGACCTTGGCCACATTGACCTGCGACCACCGGCTGCGTGGCCGGCGCGGTACGTACTTCTGGAGGTAGTAGACCTCGTCGTGGGACTTCCGTCGACCCGAGATCCAGCCGTGGCACAGGCCGACATCGACCGCCTCGTCACTGGTCAACGAGGGGATGCCCGATCCCTTCTTCGCGATTTTCAGCCACACGCCGGCCTTCTCGTCGCCGTGTGCCTCCAGCCAGTCCCCGAACTCCGCGGCGTCCCGGAAGACGATCACCTCGGCTTCGTTCGGGGCGGGTTCCGTCGACACGCGCGACTCCTTCGACCGGAAAGGTCCGCCCATTGCGATTCCCTGCGGTGGCCCAAGATAGCGAGCCGGCGACGGGTGTACGTACAGCCCGAAACCCCGGTCCCCGGAAGGCCGACCGCTGATGACCCGGCGGCAACGGCCGGGTCGACTACGAGGCGGGGCGACATCGCCGGGCGAGGTCGGGCTCCGCGGCCCGGTCGCACGACGACGCGACCTGGCCGGCCGGCGGCAACCCGGCGGCAACCGGGCGGTATCCGACCGGCCGGGCAACTTTCATCGGGTTGCCGCGCCGGCCGCTTTATGGGTCGCAAAGGAAGCGATGGAACGCAACCAATGTCGTCGAATTGCCGGAATGGCAGCAGCGCGATGGGCCGCAATAGCCTCCGGAGAGGCCGAGTTCGCCGCGCCCAATGCCCCGGCCGGACTTCCTCTCCCGGGTGGTCGGCGCGTTTCCCACGCGGGCGACGGTCCGCACGCTCGCGGAGCGAGCACGGGATCGACAACGACCCCGCCGGCGGCAGCGCCTGCGGGGTCGTGGTCGTATCCGGGTCGTCGCATCCGGGCGATGACGGGCATCGCCCGCGCAGGAAAGCCCCGCGGGGGCTGCGGACGCGAACACCGCGAAGCCCGCGGACAGTTGCCGGCCGTCAGTGTGCGGCCTGGTACCTCTCGATGAGATCCGCAGGAACCCGACCGCGCGCATTGACCTCGATGCCTTGCGACCTCGCCCATTCACGGACCTTCACGGGGTCCGGGCCCTGACCGGCGGAACGGGCTCCCTTGCGACCACGGCGGGCGGCGGCACCGGTCTTGCGGGCGGCGCCGAAGTAGGGCGCCAACTTGTCCAGCAACTGCTGGTAGGTGTCCTCGCCGAGGTCGATCTCGTAGGTGACGCCATCCAACGCAAAAGTGTGGGTCGCGATGTCTTCACCGGTCTCGCCGGTGACGTCATCGGTGTAGAGCGTGACTACGCGCTGAGCCATTGTTGAGAATCCCCTTCCTGGGAGCGGGGAGATCGTACACCCAGAGCCCGAACATCGGCCTCCTGGAAAATCGACAACGGGATAACGACTCGGGCTTCTCGCCCGCGCGGAAGGCCGACTGCGGCGTTGCGCTCAATGCATGGGACGAGTTCCTGTGGTAGGCGGAGACGGTTATGCCTTCGCCGTCGACCGGCGAAAGATCGGCCGCCGGGAACATCCCGAAGCTTGGCATTTGCCGGCACCGGGCCTACGCGCACAATGGAAATGGTGGCGATTCTCGGCATGGGCTGCCATCCGATCGAGATCGAGTGTGCCGTACCTGCCGTTCGGGCAGCACATCGGAGCCGGCGGGCCGGCCGGCTTCCGATCTCCGGAACCCGGAGTTGGCATTGTTGTTCAGACACGAGGTACTGGCCAAAATCGCGTCCGGAGAGGTCGACCTCGCCTTTCGACGTTGGCGCAGACCCGCCGTGCGCCCCGGCACCGGGCTGCGCACCGAGGTCGGCGTGCTGGAGGTCGGGACGGTCGACGCCGTGCCGGAGGACAGCGTCCCGGACCGGGACGCACAGCGCGCGGGCTACCCCGGGCGGGCGGAGCTGTTGGCCGACCAACGCCCGGGAGAGGACCGGCAGTTGTACCGGATCGGCCTGCGCTTCGCCGGCGCGGATCCGCGGGTGGGCCTGCGTGCGGACACCGACCTGTCCACGGCGGACCTCGACGAGATCGTCGCGGGACTGCGCCGCCTGGACGCGCGCAGCGGACGCGGTCCGTGGACCACCGCGATGCTGGAACTGATCGACGCCAACCCGGCGGTACGCGCCCCCGACCTGGCGGCCGGCACCGCCCGGGGGACCGCCCGCTTCAAGGCGGACGTACGCAAGCTCACGCGGACCTCGCCGGCTTCGCCGCCGCCCGCCCGGACGTGTTCCTGGTCGAGCCGAAGCCCGGTGTGCCACCCGCCGAGTACGCCCGGCAACTGGGCGCGGTGCTGCATCCGTTGGGCGGCAAGGTGCTGGTCAACGCCCCTTCGGACGCCGACGGCCTGATCCTGATCCTGATCCTGGATGCGATGGCCGTCCTGCTCACTCTGATGCTGGTCTCCGTCGCGGCACTCGGCGTGCTCAACTCGGTCGTCCTCGACACCCGCGAGCGGGTCCACGACATCGGCGTGTGCAAGGCCGTGGGCATGACCCTGGGACAGACCGTGAGCCTGGTCTTCGCCTCGATGGCCGACATCGGTCTACTCGGCGGCCTGATCGGCGTACCGGCCGGGTTCACACTGCACGCCTGCGTGGTGCCGATGATGGGACATGCGGCCGGCACCAACCTGCCGCCGAGCATCCTGGAGGTGTACAGCGGGCCGAAATTGCTCCTGCTCGCGTTTGCGGGCGTGGTGATCGCGCTCCTGGGCGCGGCCGTGCCGGCGGGCTGGGCGGCCCGGGCGCG
>NZ_JBEXCV010000299.1:0-4385 GCF_040605455.1 Embleya sp. NPDC005575
GCGTTCCTCCACACCCCGCAGTTCGGCGTCGGGCTGGGGAGGGACCGGAACGGGCGCGCCGACGAAATCCCGCCGGCCCTCCCAGGTGGCCGGCGACCGCGGCCTCGCCCGATCACCCGCCTCTGCGGCAGCGCACGCGGCCCCGCCCCTGCCGCCGGACACACGCGCGGTCTTCGCCGTCCCCGCCACAGGTATCGCGGAACGGGCGGCGCCGGCCGGGGAGTTCACCACGACTCCGCCTCCGCCTGCGCGTCATACAGCCCGAACCCGGCCCTCGGTGCATCCGGCGACACATCGCCACAGTCTTCCCCGCCCGCCGCGTCCCCCTCTTCGTTCTCGTCCGCGTTCTCGCCGCCTGGGTCGGTGTGGGCGAGAGCGTCGAGGCTGTCGCCCCACTCCCGGCCCGGAACAGGGCCGCTCCCCGAGGTCCGCGCAGGCCCGGCCGACCCGGGCGCGGCGTCCTGCCCGCCACCCGGCGCGGCCCCGGACGGCATCCCCGCGCCGTTCCCGGCCACGTCGTCCGGCCTGCGAGGCTCCGGCAACCCGATCGCCAGGCCCGGGAGCACGGCCGCGGTGTCGGGGGCCGTGACGGGGCTCCTGCGGCCCTTCTTCCTCGGCGGTGTCCCGGCGGTGTTTCGCGTGCGGCGCATGAGCCGGTCGAGGGCGTCGGCGAGTTCCGCCTCGTGCCGCTCGCGATCCCCGTGTCCGTCGACGCCCGCTCTCACCCGGCGCCACATGCAGTCGTCGAACGGCCGATGGACATGATCACGGTGGATCCAGGGAATCTCCGTCAGTTGCCCGTCCGGCAACCGGACCCAGATCCGGCGGCCGTCGTGGGGGTTGTGGTGGACCTCCCACCCGCCCTGCCGGCCACCGACTCCGGAGGGCTGCCCCGGACAGGGTCCGAGACCTCGTGGTCGTAGGTGCGGTGGTCGATCCGGATCCCGCGTTCGGTGATGCGATGCCACCGCACCGGCAACAACTCGAGGTAGTCCCGCCCGGTCAACGGCAGCGGCACATACCCGCACATCGCGATCAGCGCCGCCCACGCTTGGTTCGGCGACAACGGGGCACGGGGCAAACCGGATTGCGCAAACCCTCGCGCGGCAGCCTCTGCCACCCGCAGACGATCCACTCGTCGAACAGGTCCTGCGACTGCGGAACGGCCCAACACGCCTCGTCCGCCACGTCCCGCCCGCGCAACAAGACATGCGAACCCGTGTGACCGGCGACATGCCGGCAGAACAGCGTGTTGATGGCGCCGAACGTCTGCTCCACCACACCGCATGGCACCGATCCTTGAGAACGTCACCAAGACCATGCCCCCGTACCGCGACCCCTACGGCCACTGAGCCACCACCGACACCACCTCCCGCCTAGGCGCCTCGGCGCACTGCCACAAGCGCCCGGCGACCGTCCCCGATCGCCAGACGCCGAACCCGCCGCGTGGGGTCCACCCACCCGAACCCGACACCCGAAAATCACTCCCGGCGTCACCGCCCGCGACCGCGCCACCCGAACCGAGTCGCACACGCACCGTCGCCGCGCGCCTGCCGCCGGCCATGGGCGCCCGACAGGCGCCTTGCGCCCCCACTCGGAGGTTCCCTCCGTCCCTGCGGGCATCCGATGTGTCGAATCACCCCCATCGAGTCGATGCGTGGGTGGCATCGGACACATGAGGGGATCACCGGTCGGCCCTGCCGGGAAGCGTCGTTGCCACACGCCGATCAAATAACTATCATTCATGTAAGTTTCATTAATGAAACAAACATCGATGTGAGTAGGGACGGCATGACGGAGTTCATCGGGCGTGAGCCGCAGCTGCGGCAGTTGGACAAGATGCTGCGCCGCGCCAGGCGACAGACCGCGCCCGGCGGCCGGCCGGGGACGGCGTTGTTGATGCGTGGGCGGCGTCGGGTGGGCAAGTCCCGTCTCGTGGAGGAGTTCGTCGATCGCGCCGGTGTGCCGAGTGTGTTCTTCACCGCCTCGACCCGGACCACCCGCGAGGAGATCGACCTGTTCGTCGCCGAGGCCGCGGCGTCCGATCTGCCCGGGGCCGCCCTGTTCGCCGGTGCGCACCCGGACGGCTGGGACGCCGCGCTGCGCCTGCTGGCCGCGGCGCTGCCCACCGACGGTCCGAGCATCGTGGTGTTCGACGAGATGCCGTACCTCGTCGAGAAGGACGCGGCGTTCGAGGGCACTTTGCAAAAGCTCTTCGACCGCGAGTTGTCCCGCAGGCCGGTGCTGCTGATCGGCATCGGCTCGGACCTGGCCATGATGGAGGCGATGGGCACCTACGGGCGCCCGTTCTACCAGCGCGCCACCGAGATGGTCGTCCCGCAGCTGAACCCGCGCGAGGTCGCCGCCATGCTCGATCTGCCCGCGGCCGATGCGTTCGACGCGTACCTGGCCACGGGCGGCCTGCCGCTGCTGTGCGCGGAATGGGAGCCGGGCATGGATACCGACACCTACCTTGCGGCCTGCCTGGCCGACCCGCTCTCGGCCCTGGTGGTGTCGGGCGAACGCAGCCTGGCCGCCGAGTTCCCCACCGAGGCCCAGGCTCGCCGAGTCCTGGAGGCGATCGGTAGCGGGGAACGCACGTTCACCAACATCGCCCGCGCCGCGGGCGACATCGCCGGCGCCAGCCTCACCCGCGCCCTCACCCTCCTGATCCACAAACGGATCGTCGCCGCCGAGACACCCCTGTCGACCAAACCCGCGAACAAGGACACCCGTTACCGGGTCACCGACCCCCACCTGCGGTTGTGGTTGGCCTTCGTGGGTCCGCACCTCGCCGAGATCGAACGCGGCCGCGGAGACCGGGCCAACCGACGCCTGCGCACCTCGTGGAGCAGTTGGCGCGGCCGCGCCGTCGAACCCGTGGTGCGCGAGGCCCTCTCCCTGCTCCCCCCCGACCGGCTCCCCCCGGGATGCGAGGCGTTCGGCGGCTACTGGACCCGCACCAACGACCCCGAGATCGACATCGTCGCGGCCGACCGCGCACCCATCGCCAAACACGTCGCCGCGGTCGGCTCCATCAAATGGCTCGAGGGCGCGGCGTTCGACCACCGCGACCTGGCCGCACTGACCGTCCACCGCGACCGCCTGCCCGGCGCCACCTCGGACACCCCGCTGGTCGCCGCCAGCCGCTCCGGCATCACTACCCAAGGCATCGACTACGCCTACGGGCCCCAAGACCTGCTCACGGCCTGGGAATAGCGGGAATGCCGAGACGCCCGGCCGGCGCGCGGTTCGCCCCCGGCACCCGGCCCGAGGTAGACGGGGGACTATCAAGGACATCCTGATACGCCCTCCGACCACGATGGCCGCGTGTGCGCAGGCCCGGCTTCTCCGACACGGTCCGGGATGTTGTCCGTGTCGTCCCGCGGCCGGCGCCGCACGGCCGCGGCTTCGTGTCGGTTCGGTGCCGACGGCGTCGCTCGCTGTGCCGTGTGTGGTCGTGGTGGAGTCACTTGTCGGCGCGGGTCGGGGGTGGGTCCTGGCGTACCTGCGCCCGAACCGGTTCCGCAGGGGCGGGGGTTCGGGCGACGCCTTTTCCTGTCGAGTTTCCTATCCGGTTTTCCTCGCGACTTTCGGGTCGGGTTGTTGATGGGGTGCCGGGCCTGTCGGCGGCGTTGTGCCGGCTGATGGGTAGGGGCGGATCTGGGCGCGAGAGGGCCGCAGGAGGGCGTCCAGCTCGCTTGCCGAGGGGTTCCTGGTGGTTGCCGGGGTGGGTCTGAGGTGGCCGTGGAGGGCCGGTTCGTGGTCTGCGGCGCAGCGCCGGTTCCTTCGCTGGATGTGGCGGTGGGGGCCGCGGAGCGGACCTGTCGCCGTTCGGGTTTTGTGGGTGGTGTCGGGTGTGGTGGCCTGCGGGTTCGCATGTTGATTGACGCGGATCGTGGGGTTTCGTGGTCGGTCTTTGTGTGTGTCGGGGCCGACCGGCCTGTACCCGGGTGTCGTCCCCCCGGGGCGGGGGGCGAGGTTCTTCCTGTCCTGTTTTCCTCTCCGGTTTTCCTCACGACTTTCGGGTTGGATTTGTCGATCCGGTGCCGGGCCTGTCGATGGTGCTGTGTGGCGTTGTCCGGCCTCGGTGGCGGTGTGTGGCGGATCGGGGTGTCGAGGGCCGCAGGAGGGCGTCCAGGGGCTTGTCGAGGGGTCCTGGTGGGTTGCCGGGGGCGCGCTTGTGGTAGCCCGGAGGCAGTGCTCGCGAGCCGGCGGCGGTTCGCTCGCCGGATGTTGGCGGTGGGCCGCGGAGCGGACCTGTCGGGCGTCTTGGCGGGACCTGCCCTTAGAAGCCGTTGTCATATCGAATGTGATCGTTGAGTTTCCGCTGGTCAGGCATGAAGTCCGGTGCTGTGCGGGAGGGATGACCGCGTCGGGTTGTC
>NZ_JBEXCV010000300.1:0-4378 GCF_040605455.1 Embleya sp. NPDC005575
GTCGACGACCGGGGCACCGCCTACCTGGTCGACGGCGTCCTGCCCGCGACCGACATCGAGTGCAACGGCCCCGCCGCGACCGACCCGGAACCGCGGTACGTGCACGCGGGTCCCCTGGAGCACGACGGCACGCTGCCGGCCACGGCCCACCCCGGCGCGCGGCAACTGGTCGAGGCGGTGCACCGCGAACTGCCCGGCGTACGGGTGCAGGCATGGCTCGGCGATATCGTCTCGCACGGTGGGCCCGGGCTGAACCTGGACCGCCCGCAGGTGCGCGAGGCGATCACCGCGTCGGCCGCGCAGGTCCTGGACGCCGGCTTCGAGGGAGTGCACTTCGACCTGGAACCGGTGTGGTCCGGCGACGAGGACTTCCTGACCCTGCTCACCGCCACCCACGAACTGACCCGAGCGCGCGGTGTGCCCCTCTCGGTCGCCGCCGCCCAGATCGATCCGCTGCCGTCTCTGCACAGCGTCTTCCAGACGTTGCGCGACCACCCCAAATGGTGGTCGCAGCGGTACTTCGGCCAGGTCGCGCGGCGGGTCGAGCAGATCGCGGTGATGTCCTACGACACCGCGATGCCGCTGGAGTCGCTGTACGGCGGCTACGTCGCGCAGCAGACCGCACTCGCCCTGGAGGCGACGCCGGCCCGGGTCGACCTGCTGATGGGCCTGCCCGCCTACTACGCGGACACGTGGGGCCACCGCGGCTCGGCCGAGACGGTGGCGGCGGCGGTGCGCGGCGTACGGCTCGGCCTGACCCGAACCGACCTGCACCGACCGGGCTTCGGCGTCGCGCTGTACGTCGACTTCACCGCGACCGACACGGACTGGGCGTCCTACCGCCGCGATTGGTGCCGCCTGGACCGCTGAGCCGGGTCCGGCCCACCCCTCCCGGTACCGAGCGCGGCGTCCGAATGCCGCCGGCGCCTCGTCCCGGCCCCGCCCAGGCTGGTGTCATGACCACCACCACCACGAACCTTCGTACCTTCGTCGTCCGCGCGATCCCCGCCGAGTTCCTCGCCACGGTCCGCGCCACCGGCACGGACGTCTCCGGCCACCCGGTCGAGTCGCACACGGCCGGTGGCGGCGAACCCCTGCGCTGCTGCCTGCGCGATGCCGAACCGGGCGAGCGGTTGATCCTGTTCGGCTACGAACCCCCGCTCCCGGCGAGCCCGTACCGCGAGATCGGCGCCGTCTTCACGCACGCGGAAGCCTGCCCCGGCCCGACCACCGACGCCTACCCGCCGCACTGGCGCGACCGCCCCCAGGTCTTCCGCGCCTACGACGCCCGAGGCCGCATCCACCCCACTTCCCGAGTCCACGACACGGACGCCCCCGAGCCCACCCTCGCCGAAATCCTCGCCGACCCGGAGGTCACGCGCGTCCACAGCCGCAACATCACGTACGGCTGCTTCATGTTCACCATCACCCGCCCCGCCCCCGACAACGCCTGATCCCCACCACGCCGTTCACGCATTCGCCCGGCTCGTACGCAGAGCCACCGAAGGCCCGTGGATGTCCCGGAACGACCGGGTCCGATACCCGGACCCGGTCGTTCGGCGTCTGCCCGGTCGGTGACGCACCGGCACTATCGGTCGGTGTCCGGGGACGTGGTGATGCCGTCGAGGACGTAGTGCAGGCCGGTGGTGGAGGTGGTGGCGTTCGGCGGGTTATTGCTGCTCGGCGGCCGGGTCAGTGGGCTGCTCGGGCACCGGCGGACGTTTCGGATCGGCCTGACAACGGCGACCAGCCTGGCCACGGCGGGGGTGGGCGCGGCGGACGCCGGGACTGCGGCGGCGACCTTCAACGCCGGACAACAGGTCGGCGGCGCGCTCGGCACCGCGTTGTTCAACACGGTCGCCACCGGCGTCACCGCGACCCGGCTGCGCACCCACGAGGGTGGTCGGGACGTGGTCACGGCGGGCGCCGTGCACGGGTTCGGCGTGGCCCTGCTGGTGGCCACCGGCATCATGCTCGGCGCGACGGTGGTCGCGGCCGTGCTGATCGACCCGCGCCCGACGGGCGACGCGCCCTTGTCGTACTGAGCGGCCCGACCACCGGTGACGAGCGGGCGGCGGGAGCACCTGCCCCCGCCGCCCGCCCCGAGGGGCCCGACGGTCAGCGGAAGACGCCGGTGTGGCCGAGCGAGTATCGGCCCGGCTGCGGATACACGCACAGCCCGTGCGGGCCGACGCCGACCGGGATGCGGGCGAGCAGGTGCCCGTCGGTGGTGTCGAGCGCGTACACCTCGGCGTCGTAGCGACCGCTGAGCCACAACACCTTGCCGTCGGCGGAGACACCACCCATGTCCGGGCTGCCGCCGCCGGGCAGGTGCCACTTGGTGATCAGCGCACCGGTGGCGAAGTCGAGGACGGAGATCGAGCCCTCGCCGCGGTTGGAGATGTACAGGTTCTTGGAGTCGCGGCTCGGGTACAGACCGTGCGCGCCCTTGCCGGTGCGCAGCCTGGTCGGCTTGCCGAACGTGTCGCCGTCGAGCACCCAGATGCCGTCGGACATCATGTCGGCGATGTACCAGGTACGGCCGTCCGGGGAGATCTTGACGTCCTGCGGCATCGAGCCGGACTGCGGGATCTTCTGCTTGGCCAGCACCTTCATCTCGGCGGTGTCCACCTTGAGCAGTTCGCCGGAGAACTCGCAGGAGACGATGAAGTACTTGCCGTCGGGCGAGAAGTCCGCGTGGTTGACCCCCGCGCACTCGCTGGGCACGGCCTTGACCACGGCCATCGTGTGCGCGTCGCGGAAGACCAACTGGCGGTCCATCGAGGCCATCACGATCGCGTACTTGCCGTCCGGCGTGAAGTAGAGGTTGTACGGGTCGTCCACCGGGACCGGTGTGCCGGCCTTGCCGGTGGCCGGGTCGAGCGGGGTCAGCGTGTCGCCCAGGTCGTTGTTCACCCACAGCGTCTTCAGGTCCCAGGACGGCACCACGTGCTGCGGCTGGTGGCCGACCTTGATCGTCTCGATCACCTTGTAGGTGGTCGGGTCGATCACGCTGACCGTGTTCGAGTCGGTGTTGGGCACGTACACCCGGGACGGGAAGTTTTTGACCGCGTCCGAGAACATGCCGGGACGATCGGCGGCGTAGAGATCGTGCGGGTCCAGCGGCGGCGGCATGCCGGGCAGGAGGTTCGCGGTCTCCGCCGCCGGCACCGCGGCCGGGACGGGCGCGGGCTGGACGGGGGCGATCGAGGACGTGTTCGGGGAAGGGTGCGCCGTGCCGTCCGTGGAGGACGCGCACGCGGCGGACGCCACCAGGCAGCAGCCCGCCAGGAACAGCGCGACCGTGCCGGGACGGCGACGGGTGGGGGAGGGGTGAGTGGTCATCAGGTGACGAGCTCCGACATCGTGACCGCCCGCAGTCCGCGGGTCCGTAGGCCGTCGAGGATTGCGGGCATCGCGGCTACGGTGCCCGGGTGTCCGAAGTGCAGGCTGACCACCGAGCCCGGCCGAACCCCGGTCAGCACGGTGCGGCTGACGGCGTCGGCGCCGGGATCGGTGAAATCGAGGGAGTCCAGGTCGTAGCCCAGGCAGTGCGCGTATCCGGCGCGGCGGGCCTGGGCGACGACGGTGGGCGTGCAGTCCTTGGCCCGCGAGGGCCGAAACCAGCGTCCGATCGAGCCGGTGAGGTGCTTGAGCCGGTCGGCGCAATCGGTGATCTCGGCGTAGGTGCGATCGGCGGACATCGCGGAGATGTCACCGTGATGCATGGTGTGGTTTCCCAGCTCGTGGCCGCCGTCCAGGACCCGGTGTGCCATTTGGGGGTGTTCGTCGAGCCAGGTCCCCACCGCGAGGACCGTCCCGCGCGCCCCGGCCGCCTCCATCAGGCCCAGCAGCGAGCCGGCGACCGCCGGACTGCCCTGACCGTGGAAGGTCAGCGCGACCCGGGGTCGGCCGGGTGGTCCGGAGGTGACCTGGACCGGCAGATCGGTAGGCAGCGGCGGCGGTTCGGGACCCGTGCCGACGCCGCCCGAGGCATCGGGAGCGCCGGGCGGGGCGGTCGGCGCCGGGCCGGTGCCGACCGGCTTCGCCGTGGGTGCGGGCATGGACGCGGGTGGGGAATCCTCGCCACACGCGCTCGCGGCCGCACCGGCCGCACCCAGTGCGGCGGCCCGGGCGAGCTGCCGCAGCACGCTGCGGCGATCCAGAGGCGTCACCCTGGCGACCTTACGTGCTGTGATCGTCTCGATGCGGAATGTGTACCCCGGGACGTGGAACGTGTCGCGCTATCAGGGTCCGACGCGCGGACGCGGTGCCGGCGCGCACCTCGATTCCTAATCTTGTTGTCAAGCGGCGAGAGTGACCGGCGGTGTGGGCTGGTAGCACCGTCCGTCACGCAGCAGGGCCCACAGGACGTTGA